>NZ_QQPQ01000014.1 GCF_003346715.1 Oceanispirochaeta sp. M1 | reverse complement strand
CTGTCCAAACGTTGTAGTATGATGACTCATAGCCGATTTCCTTTTGTTGTATTGTTTTAGTCGACTTAAGAATAAACGGAGATCGGCTTTTATAAAACCCCTTTCAAATTATCTTGGACAGCTGTGATGATATCTATAGAATCTTATGAATATATCAGTGGTATTTTGACTGATTCTTAACTTTCCAGGCGTACCTTTGGAATAGGTAATGAGATTAACAAAGGAGATGATCATAATTTTTTTCATAGGAAAATCCGATTGAGTGGATCTACCCGGTTTTCAACAAAGGAGGGACTTTTCTCATAGGAATCTCCTGTAGTAAAACCATATGACCTTTCCCGCAAATAGGACAAACCGTGGGATCAGAACCAGTGATCCGGATAAATATTTCCATTGAACTTTCATCTACCAGTTTATTCTCTTCCATCGGAACTCCCAATAGTTCTCTACAAAGCTTAAGGCTCTTCTTTTTTGTCACATTACCAAGAAAACCGTAATATCTCATTTTCATAAAACCGGACGGAAGAATATGAAGCAGGTACCTACGCATAAAACTAACAACGTCCAGTTCCATCGTCTTCAATTCATTATCATGTTTTCGATCTCTCCAGGTAAAAGAAACATGAGTATCAGTCATTGATTTGATTCTATAATTCGAAATTGCGATTCTATGAGTGTACCGACCCAGATATTTGATAACTAGCTTGGGACCGGCAAAAGATTTTTTAGCATAAACTACCCAGTTGGTTTTACAGGAATCAATCAATAATTGTCTGAATTGCAGCTGGCCAGAAATATGAGAATAATCTCCGAAAAATGAAAGTTCCTTTTTATTGAATGCATTTTCAAGAAAGTTTAAAAATTTACCTCTAAATACAGATGAGAGAATATTCACAGATAGAAAGAAGTTATGCCCGGATTTAATCCATTTAGTTTTATCCTTTGAAATCCCACCTCCCGGGACAATACAATGAATGTGGGGGTGGTGACCCAATTTCTGATCCCAGGTATGAAGGACGGCAATCAATCCTATCTGAGCATCAAGGTTTTTAGGTTTGGCTGCCACCTCTTTTAATGTCTGAGATACAGCTTTGAAGAGCATCCCATACACTTTTTCTTTATTCTGAAGGGCAATTGGAGCAAGGATTCGAGGGATGGTAAAAACTATATGGAAGTAGCTGACAGGTAATAATTCCTGCTCACGGTCGGCTATCCACAATTCTTTTTTAAATGACTGACATTTTGGACAATGCCTGTTTCTACAGGAATTATATGATATTTCGGGATTCCCGCATTCATCGCATTTCCGAATATGACCTCCGAGTATTGCTGTTCGGCAGCCAATAATATCATTGATTACTTTCTCCTGTTCCCAGCTTAGTGACGGTAGTTTATGAGCATGGATTCTAAATATATCTGCTATTTCAACAGAACTTCTTTTTCCTGATAAATTACTCATTATTATCCTCCAGTTTACTCAGAAATAAAGTGTCCAAAGGACTAGGAGTTTCATCGATATAGTTTTTAGCAATATGAGTATAAATCGTTGTTGTTTTAATATTCCGATGCCCTAATAAAAACTGGATAACTCTGATATTTACACCATCTTCCAATAGATGAGTCGCGAAGGAATGTCGGAGAGTATGGGGTGAAATATTTTTAGTTATGCCTGCCTTGGCTGCATATTTTTTAAGTAAGTTATTAACGGCCTCTCGAGTGAGGGGATTACCAGGAATCTTTCCAGGGAAAAGATATGTCTCCGGTCTTGATTCAAGCCAGTATTGCTTAAGAACTTCCAAAAGATTCTCGGCAAGCATGACTATTCTGTCTTTTCTTCCTTTTCCCTGATGGATATTAATTACCATCCGCTTACTATCCAGATCCGAAACTTTTAATGTAACTAATTCAGAGACCCGCAGACCGGCTGAATACAGCAGACAAACAATTGTTTTATCCCGTTTACTATCGATGACTCGGATCAGCTCAAAGACTTCATCTTTGCTAAGAATTAATGGAAGTTTTTTGCTTCTTTTCTGGAATGGTATTTGATGAATATTCCAGTCTTTCTTCAGAGTAAAGCCATAGAGAAATTTCAAAGCACAAACAGCCTGATTGTAATAGCTGTAGGAATAATTCTTTTCTTTTTTCATGTAATACTGAAACTGGTAGAGATCTTCTAGAGATAATTCATCTGGCGATCTTTTATGGAATTTTGCCAGTTCTCTTATGTGTCTGAGATAGGCCGTTTGTGTAGATTTACTTAATCCATTGATTTCTAAATCTCTGATCATTCTTGAACGTAATTCTGTCATTTTGTATCCTCCTGAAAATTGTTACAATTTAGAGGATAGTTTGAGTTCGTTTATAATTTAGAGATAATCTTAGAATTTCAAAAAAGTGAGTATGAATCTATCCACCGCGAAGCGGTTTCGTTCAATAGAGACTTATCAGAAGTGGTTTTCGGGGTGGGTGTTAAGTATGAAAAAATTATAGGAAAACCTTTCCCTATCACAGAAATACTTCATTCTGGATCTGATGGCTTGTCATTCAGCAAGTCTAGAAGTTTCCAATGTTGATGTAAATCCACAATACCATTTTTCCATACGTTTACCATTGTTTGTCCAACTCTTATTAAAAACCATTGAAATATTGGTATCTTTGATATTCATATTAATAAAAAAGGCCAACCATTACCATTTAACTCAGCTCGTAATCATTCTTTTGCTTTAATATTTGCAGAACTATACGCACCTGCTTCATTTGTAACATTGTCTGTACATCTCTCTCATCTGTTACAAAGAGGAGGTTATCAACTCCTGAGTAAACTCTAGAACCCTATCGGTTCCGTTTAGGAGGTCTTCAATGGACGCTTCAATGGGATAATCGGGAATAAGTCCTCTGTCTTCATCGGGGTAATCCGATACTGCCATCATATAATTTATCATTGGCACAGCAATTTCCAAGCCAGTATTTGGTAGCCTTAGCATTATGGTCACCCCACTATTGTTCCCGTAGTAACCACCACCTGCCTCCTCACCGATGAAGAGGGCTCGTTCATCATTATGAGCTATAGATGTAAATTCAGTAGTGGCTGAAAAACTACCACCGTCAGTTAGAATATAAACGTTGCCGTTATAGGGCTTTTTCTGTGGATTCTGCAAATTAAGAAGGTTCATACGGTCTGTTTTGACCTGGAAGATACCATTCTTAGCTGGATTCAAAAAACCTTGAATGGTCATGTCGCTTATGATATTACCAAAAAAGTATTGGCGAAAAGAGATAGTGTCCGTTCTGGTACTTAGAGAATCATAATAGTCGAAGGGGGTATCCGTCAGATAGGAGAATAGTAGTGCGCCCTGTTCATCTTCGCCACCACCATTACCTCGTAAATCGATAATCAGATGGGAGATATTCTCTTCTGCAATCTGATTGAAGCTGTTTTTTAAAAATATTTTGTACGAATCGATCCTTTCATCAAATGAGCTAATGCTTAATATAGCAGTACTGGAAGTGTCGAGGACCTGAAAGTCGAGAACCTTTTCTTCTTCTGCATTATATGCAGCATTTCTCGCGGCATCCAGATCAGGTACCGTCATTGCAATTACCGAAAAGGTACTATCCTCATCTATCCCTAGCAATTTGCCTTTAATATTGAATGTATTTGGCTCTCCAATAAAGGCAGAATAGAGGTAAGGGAAATAAGAATCTATACATCGATACTTACCGGTTATATTTCTCCCATCGGAGCTAATGAAAGAGACGAACTTCTCAATAATATCTGCAACAGGAATCTCATTGATAGTTAAAATCTCTAGTCCCGTCAGTTCTGTTTCACTCTCCCGATAATCGTGGGAGACATAGACTTTGTCACCAATCAACTTCACATCCAAGGGAAACGTCGTTCCATGTTGAAACCAATAGGTATTAAACCCCTCTGAAGGATCTACATTGGTATGGCCGCAGCCAATTTGAGCCACCAGGGTCGAGACCTCTCTTAGAAATTCTCTTTCAGTCATTCCATGATCTAAAGAACCATCAAGCTCATCAAATAAAGCATCCATCTCAATCTTGCTAGAATAGCGGTATAATCCTCCATGAACTTCTTCTAAAGCACCTCGGAGAATTATAAAGTCTTTCTTCAGTTCTGAAATAGAATATTCATGGTCGGTATCGTACTCCTGATCAGTACTGATCGCCCCGCTGGTACTACCGCAACTCATTAGTATAAAGAGCAGAAAAGTCACCATAAGACTCTTTTTGATGAAATATTTTTTCATGACACTATTCTCCTATTAGAATGCTTCTCTTTGATGATAATCGTAATTATAAGTAATTCTTTTTCAAATATTTATTAAATCACTGTTCTTATTCTTTTTTAATAATTCCATATGAATCCCTTGTAGACAAAAGGCCGGATATCAGTAGAAATTTTGTATTTTAAAACAGACAAAATTTTATTCAAATAAATTAAAAAATCAATCATACAATGGGCCACATAACATGCTAATTCACCTGACAGTCCTATTGTCACATTTCTTGCTGAGATATTCAAACAATAATAAATAACTGCTTCTCTATAAGTGATAGATGATTTACCATGTTGAAAAGAAGAGCGCCAATACTTGTCCTGCGGTCAGGTCGGAATGCACGTGATCAGGGTGTTATGTACACACAATGAACATGACAACTTGTACGTGAGCATGAAATCAGAGTTTATGTACATGACAACATTGACATGTACTAAAAATGACTTATGATGTACATCATATGAGTGAAATTGAAAATAAATAGTATAAACAAGTCACTTTTATTACTTTTCTTATATATGACTTTACAAATACAAATAAACATTAACTATATGATTATAATCATCTCAATCCTATTACATTCATTAAGAATAAAACAAAAGATTACAAAAAAATAATTTCTCTTGTAATCTTTAATTGAACAATTTAAAATCAAAAAAAAATTTGATTATTGCTTAACTCTTAAGTTTTAAGGATATAAATATGAATAAAAAAATAAAAATAATATCTCTATCAGTTCTTATATTAATCATTTTACAATCATTACCAGTTATATTCTTAAAAAATTGGGGTATGCGAAAAATGGAAGGAAATTATATCAATGTATATTATGATAAATATGATAAAGATGGTGCAGAAAAGATATTCGTGAAACTTGAGAAAACAGTTAAATCTCTTAGAAAAAAGTTAAAGCATGACTTTGATAAAAAGACTGATATTTATGTGTATAGTAAACAGCAGGATCTTCATATTAGAAAATTTGGATATACTTCACTATTATTTAATGTAGATTGGTATATTGGAGATAATAGAGGTGATAAAGTACTCATTGTATCTCCTTACTCAAATACGGAATCTCATGATGAGAACAGTATTCTATCTGCTTCAACTCATGAATTAGTTCATACCATTAACTATCTTAAAAACCCTAATATATCGTACTTTCTTGATAATGGAATTGCTACTTACTTATCAAATCAAAAAGCTCCAAATAATTTATTACAAAATTCAGAAATACCAGAAATAGGATTCCTTGACATAAAAAATCAATTAAAATTTGGAAACTCAATGGGATATCAGTTTTCTTATACATATGTAGAATTTATTACAGTAATTTATAGTTGGAATCACGTAGTAGAATTAATAGATAATGAAAATTATGAAAAAACATTTGGTAAAAGTAGAAAAGAGATATACGAAGAATGGATTATTTATTTAAAGCAGAATTATTCATAACGAAATATCAAAAAATATATAATATTTACTAAGTAATAGTGCTAGTTGAGTTACAATAATGAAAAACTTTTTGAACTTAATATTATATTTTTCAGAATATTAAATAGAATCATCGTAGGAAGAACAATTCAAATAAAATAGATAACTTATTAGTACTGAATATTTATCACAAAAAAATGGAACTGACCGTTTATTGTCATGCTTTTCGCAGACACCCAAAGGTACATTTTAAATAGCTTACTTAAGATTAATTTCCTAAATTTAAGTTACAATGAGTAATAATTTTAGCAAGAATCACGTCAATACCTCCACTTCGGTTCAGGAACAAGCCGGCAGCTCATTTAGGAATCATAAAATCTATTTGTGGAGATATTCCAAATAGAGATGTAAATCTGAATGATGATTTAACTGTAACGGTAGGTAAATATTAAGTCTTTCTCTTAATATAATAATTTCATCAATAACTGGATCAGGTATCACAGCATTTGAATAGAAATTTAAGTAGATAATATTAATTACCAAACCGGTTGCTAATGCCGGAAAACTCAATTCAGAAACAGAATGTGTATCTGGAGAGCATTGAACTAACATAATTTGTGAAACTATAGATTACTGGATATTTGGGATTCAATAAAAGATTCACATTGAGATGCATTACCTTTATGCGGACATGCCTTCGTCTTGTTCTCTCTTCTGCAGTAATGAGAAGCCGATTCAGGATTAATAGCACGGAGACTTTCAGGTACTTCAACACAAAAAATACAGTTCTCAAACATTAAATACCCCTTCGAGAGAAATAAGAGAGACGATGGAATCTGTAAAACTTTTTGTATTGTGCTAATTTTAGAAAATCCAGGATCACCCCCGGATGTAAAAACCAACATATATTAATATACATCTGTTTTAGTATTTCAACTTTTTTTATTCAAAGTCCCTACTTGTCGGGGGTAATTACTCTAGCATTTTTCTATTGAGCTGGTAGGATATGGACCGCCCTCCTCCTTGAGGAATCAGGACTTTTGAAATCACAAGCTCCTGGAGGTCTCTCTTCGCTGTGGCAGGGCTGGTCTTGGCAATTTGCACATATTTCTTATTAGTCATTCCCCCTTTATAGTCGACCGGAAGCAGATCAATCATCTTATTTATAACCTTTGATTCTCTTGAGTTCATTTTTTTATCAATAATATTCTGCCGGAACTTATTTCTAAGAAGAGTGAACTCAATCATTTCAACAGAGCTTTTAAGGCTTCTGATAAAAGTATTCAAAAACCAGATCACCCACTCTGTAATATCACCTGAACCTTTTTGAGTCTTTTCAAGGATTTCATAGTAATCTAACCTGTCAGTATGAATCTGTGCCGAAAGACTGTATAGCCTCTTTCCTGATTTCTCATCCTGTGCCAGAGCCATATCAGTCAGTGCCCTGGCTATGCGTCCATTCCCATCTTCAAAGGGATGAATAGAGACAAAGTACAGATGAGCATATGCTGCTCTAATCAGCCCGTCTAATCTCCCTCTGGAAGATTCCCACCATTTATTAAACTGATTCATCTCAGTCTGAATATGGCTTGAAGGAGGAGCTGAATAATATGTTTTCTCTTTACCGGGAGGGCCGGATACAACATCCATAGGAGTTTTACCGGAGCGATATGCCCCAACAGTAATCTTATGTAAATTTGAGTGGCCGCCGGGAAATAGAGCGACATGCCATGAGTATAATTTTTCATCTGTCAGTGGATTATCATAGTTTCTCGTTGCATCAATAAGCATCTCCACCAATCCTTCATACCGATGATGATTAGAAGGCAGTCCGCCCCGTGGTAATCCAAGGCTGTATGCTATTGATGATCGAACCTCATCTGTATTGAGTGTCTCTCCCTCGATTGCGGAGGTATTAAGAGCCTCCTGAAGCAGGAGCTCTTCTTCGGTATGAAGCTCAAGAAAAGCACCCAATTTATTTACAGCGCCCTGCTCTTTTCTTGATTCAGAGAGATATTCCAACAGAGTCTCAAGATTGTATGTAAAATTGGGCCAGTGGTCTGATTGCCAGATGTACTTCATATTCACCCCACGACCCGATTAAATCCATTATTCGGGTCATCCGTCAAATCGAATTAACATCAGCAACTAATAAAATGGAGTTGAGACTATGCCACGACCTGCAGAAGATTTTTTCATATTCTCCAGGGACTATCAGTATCGGATCATAACCATAGAGATTTATTTCAGTGAGAATGTGTATTTTACGAGTCAGACGGTCTAAAGACCGCCGACTTCAAATGTATTGTTATTGTTTTACCATTACGATGTCGCTCATCATTACCGTTGTAGAACTCATAGCGGCATCTCTCGTAGCCTCTATCGAATAGGATGTTCCTGTGTAACTCAAACCGTCACTGGACAGGGTATACACGGTTCTTCCATATTGACCGACCTGAGTCTCATTATCGGGAGCCTCAGTAATTTGGCCTAGATACCATTTTTCTGAATTGTTGAATTCCTCAATAGTTCCTTTTGATGTTGATCGATAATAGGAGGGACTTGTTATTTCCGTAACATTCTCAAAACTGGTACCCGTAATGATTACTGACAAGTTTGCGATCATCTCATTCTGATCGAAAGTCAAGGTGACTCCACTTGCAAGCCATGATCCCTCCAATTCAAAAACTTCCGGATCATCACTTCCTAAATCACAAGCCATCAACAAGGCTAATGTAAAGAAGACTGACAGACAGACTATAATCTTTCTAAAGTTATTCAATATTACTCTCCTCAAGTAAAGTATCAAGTTATTAATTTCCTGCTTAAGAATAACTAAAAACTCTTCAATCGGGGATAGGGGAATTCTGCCTCAAGTTGTAGAGATTCTACCTACAAATGAATATTTTGCTCAAAAAGCATTCTGATTTGCAGAGAAGTATTACCAAAGAGGTATAGTCAGTCTTCGTAAAAAAACCTAATCAAAGAACTCCGGTTACTAGCCCCCGTCTTACGATAGATTCTCTGAAGATAGTTGGAGACGGTGCTGGTTGCAAGTCCAAGTTCATGGGCGATTTCTTTATCCTGAAGTCCCTTAAACAGATACTCCAGAACCTGTTTTTCTCTCTGGCTCAAATCAAAGCTGTCCTGATGAGGTCGATTAGGCAATGAGGACTGGAGAAGCCCCTGATCAAATACGGCCAATACGGCAGATTTCAAGTGTTCCTTTTGCTGTTGAAGCTCCTGGTCTTTCCACAACAGCAAATTGCGTATTTTCATCAATAGAGTCTCAAGGCTCAAGGGCTTTTTCAAAAAATCCACTGCACCCATATCCATCAACATTTTCCGGTCTACATCCTTTGCCACCGCAGAAAGAAAAATGACAGGAACGGATAGAGAGCGATCTTGCCTGATTTTCTTAAAAAAGGTGATCCCGTCCATCTTTGGCATCACAACATCACTGAGAATCAGATCGGGTAGTGGATTTTCGTCCAGAAATATCAGGGCTTCCAAACCATTTTCCACCGCTGATATTTTGAATTGTTCCCTCAATGCAGAAATAATCAAATTCCTGATTCCCTGATTATCTTCCAACAGCAGAATATGACTCTTCTCTTCTATCAGAGTTTCCAGCGGCTCAATCTCGGTAGTCATCCCTTCTTCATTCTCATCACTTTGAACATAGGATTCAGAAAGAGGTAATGAAATAGTGAAAATGGCAAACTTTTCAGTTTGTTCTGCCTTTATAGTACCCTTAAGTAATTGTACACTTTGACGTACCATATAAAGTCCCAAACCAAACCCTGAATTCCGCTTCGAACCATTCTTTTGGGTCGTCATTTTTTCAAACAGATCATCCCGCCGTTCCAAAGGGATTCCGGGACCGCTGTTTTGAATAGTAATTATAAATTCATCTCTCTCTATATCAGTAGATAAGGAAATTTCTTCTCCTTCCGGTGTGAATTTAATGGCATTGGTAAGGAGATTATCGATCATTATGTCAAACAGATATTTATTAATTTCGACTATCCCCTTTTCCTGAGATTTTATATCGATCCGGTAGTTAATCTTTTTTGATTCTGCTAAATATCGATAGTTTTCTGATAGTTCCTTTAGATGAACAGAAATATGTGCCGGCATAAGACATAATTCCATATCGGGAACCTGTATACTGGTCAGTAATAAGAGAAGATCCAATGATTCACACAACTTGTGCTGAGTATCCTGAATGGATACGACGGTCTTATGGGCTTTCTGATCTATATGCCCCATCCTTTCCAAAAGCAGTCCCTCGCAAAGACCGGAACTCATTGTTAGAATGCTCCGAATTTCATGAGTGATATGAAGAAGTATATCTTGTTTCGCCGAACCCTCGATTCGCAGTTTTACAGATTCTTTCCTGGCCAGGACTTTCGCATTGCGTTCTTCACTAATCCCATTGCCAAGACTGAGGGCAAACAAAAGCATTTGAATTCCTATAACCAGGTAGACCCCGGGATTGCTTCCCAGGTAGGACCCCAGACTACCCTCTCTGAATTCAACAAGCTCGAAAGACTGAAGAATGAAGAGGAACATTGTTACCATAGGAAACAACCAGGATAGAATGAAAAAAGTGATCCTTTTCCATTCTATCTGCCATTGGTAAACTGTAAGAACTACAGCATAAACTGCAAGCAGAGAGAGAAAAAGATAGTAAAGCAAATACCCCATATCCGGGACGAAAACCTTGAATACTTGTGCAATCATTCCTATAAACAGTAAAGCTATCAAAGAGAACCATATGATTTTCTGCTTTGGTGAAATACACAGATAATTACGGATAAAGAGCAGTAAGCAGAGAATAGCCGGCAATATAAATGCGGCAGATGCAATGCCGAAAGGGCCGATATGCAAATTAAACTGTCGAAAAGCCATATAGCAACTAAAGAAGAATAAGGATGCCAAATAGGGAGGAAAGCTACTATCTCTTGTACTCACTGCAAGGAATAAATTATAGAGGAATAGTCCCAGATACAATCCCAGCAGGATTGAAATATAGGTTCTATGATTTAGCTGAAGCCTTTCATGAAAAGCGGCATCGGATATGGATGGTTTACATACTATTCCGGCATCGCTGTATTGAAGCCTGTAGAAAAGCAATACCGTTCCACCTGAAGGTATAGTGAATTTGATATGATCAACAAGGTTTGATGCATACAAATCCATAGGCTCATCATGGTCAGAATGCAGAATGATTCTGAACCAGCAGACATCGGCTCTTACACCCCAGTTAGTTTTCCCATTTGCCTGTTGAAATGATTGAAAGAAAAAACTGTCTGGATCAGTCCAGTCATCCTTCTGTGGCATAAAGATGAGTCCTTCATTATCTATTGAGAAAGTCATAGAATCCCTGAGATCACGACGCAAAAGCCCTTCACTGTTACGAATTCTGACACCAGGAACAGAGCCAAGATTTTCTGCTTCTACAGCAAAAATCTCCACAGCTGATGGACCCGTGTTGTCGTGTACATATAAATGAGGAACCAAGGTTATTAAAATGAAAAGGAGAATTGCCGGTAAAAGCCATCGCGGGTTTTTTTCCATTAGTTGTTCCAAGCTTGTAGTTATTTGTGCAATATTCTTTCTTTGAAAAACAGACATAATCACAACTCAAATAGTATACATTAAAATACTAAAGGATGTCTCCTCACTTCATTTTCTTTAGTATGAAGATCAACATTTACAGCCTTTCAGATCCATGAATACCAGGCAGAGACATGTAGGGATGGATATTATTGCCGTATAGGTAAAATCTCTACAAATCAGGGTAAGATTGCCTAATTGTAATCCCTCGTTCCTCTGATTATGGTGATTTAAAGATTTCTATATGAAATCGCTTCGAAGATGTGTGCCCCAATACTATTCCAGAGACACTAGAATAAGAACAGATAGAAATCTGTCAATATTCGGCCTCATCATAGATTGATCAGAGAGGAGTTCTATAATGCGAAAAATGGTGAGCTGTATTTTACCATGGCTAATTGTACTGACATTGTTAAGTTGTGAGATGGATACGACTGTAGAGTTGATACCCGGTGAAAGAATTGGACCAGACTATACATATTATCAGGAGTATGAAGCCAGTTTAGGTAGTAAATCAATTGAAGGTATAATAGATATTGCTGCTTTATCCCCCAAAGTAGATACTGAAGGAGCTCCATATGCTTCTTTCACTATTGATCCAATGATTCAAAGTTATGATGAAAGTAGCAATGAATGGGTTGAAAATCGTGTGGAAGAGTGGCCTGCTGATAGTGTGCAAATCGCAGTAAATATTGATACAGGATATTACAAAGTGACTGGTTTGCCCTCCATAGAGAATGGGCAGTATATGAAGATAGTTATTGGCGATATGTTTTGGACAGGCCCTTCTCATGAGAGATATAGGATAGTTCAAAGATATGATAGTACTGAATGGAATGGATCTACAGCACCATTTGAAATGCCGACAGCATCTTTTCTGACCGCAGACAGTACTATTAACGTAACGACAAAGTTTATTTATATGGTTGATGCTTATTGGTTAGAGAATAATGAATATGAAGTAGATGGTGTACAGGATTTCAATGCCATGAGCTATTCAGAGTTATCTGGTATAGCAAATATGTCTGTTGCTGATTGGGAAAGTGGGGCCGGTTATTCATGGGGAAGCAGAACAGAATATGGTGTCAGCTACGGAGTTCATACTCATATAACAATGGATGATGTAGAGGCTCAAAAAGTTACATATGGTGGTTTTCATGGTGGAATATATACTCAAGTATCGGCAAGTATAATTGCTAATGGTGCCGTTTACGGTGGTTACATAGACTATGCACCAGGTGTTATATTAGGCCCCGGAAATACGCACACATCAACTGTTAACATTTATATTCCCGCAGAAGACTGAACCTGTAGAGATCCTGTGGTAAATGCTTTTTCATAGGGTCCTTTAAACATATATGCAACATTTATTATTTATGCAGTAGTAATTTAAATGGTTGTTCCAGGCTGGATTCTACTTTAGCCCTAGCCTGGGCTGTAATCTTTTCTTACTTGGCAGGAATTTTTCATTGTGCTAACATCAAAACGATGATAAAAAAAATTGACAGAAACAGCTCCGAATCTCTGCAAATGCAGCTGTATCAGGCATTAAAAGAGTGGTTTATCAATGAGTTTACAACAGACGACTTACTCCCGACAGAACTTGTTATTGCCAAAGAGTCGGGATTATCCCAGGGGACAGTCCGGATTGCTCTGGATAAACTTGTTCGGGAAGAAATAATTGTAAGAGTTCCCGGTCGGGGAACTCAGCTCAACCAAAACTATAAAATCAAACTTAATAAATACCACATAGGAGTTATCCTTTCGGAAGTTGACTTCTTTAATAATACCATATGGGAGTATGCCTGGATAAATCATCTTGAGATAATAAATGGTATTGTTGAGAATAATATTCCCTACAATGTTTCAACAGAATTCATATCAGAAGATTATCTGGATGAGAACAGTCAGGAAGATTTTGACGGATATATTCTCTGGCCGTTTATTAAAAAAGAGACTATAGAAACCCTCGTAAAACCCTGGATTCAACTGGATTACAGTATAGATATGAAACAGGGATTCAAGCTCCTGGCAGAAGATGTTGTTTTAAAGAATCATCAGAATATAGGATTTATCGGTTTCACTTCCGGTGATCGGGTTAAAGTTATCAACAGGGTTTTAAAAAAAGCCGGAGTCATGTGTCTTTCTGAAGATAGTATTTATGAATGCGGCGGTAGTGAGGCCGAAGCTTATCGTGCCTGCATAGAACTGTTCCAGAAACAATCTGATCTGGATTGCCTGATATGTTCTACCGATGTAAGAGCCAGAGGGGCGATCAAATATATAAAAGAGCTGCATTGGGATATTCCGGGAAAGATAGCAGTATACGGCTTTGACGGTACCCGAAACTATAATCGCTCAATACCCAGTTTAACGACCTGCCAGTTTGACTGGAAAAATCCGGGAAATTTTGCTGTCAGCAATATCCGGAATCTGCTGGATGGCGGAAAACTCTTCAAATACTCTCCCACCAGAGGGAAAATGGTCTTTAGGAACAGCACTCGTTCCTGATTCAATCTTTAAATTAAGAATCTGAGTATATTGCATTCCTTTTATGATTTTCACAATTTCACAAATATTTAAACATATAAGAGATAAAGCAAGGTTTTCATGCAATATCGTAAACATATCAAGCTTTAAGACAGCAAACATTTAAATATTTATTGACAGAAGAAAAAACCCGTTATAATGTTTAAAAAAGAAAATGAGGAAATCCCTCAGGAGGAATCATGAAAAAGGAATACAAATACCTAACATTGATATTGATAGCTTTACTGCTTTCTGTATCTTTCATCAGTGCGAGCGGAACTCAGGAAGAACAGTCAGGAGAGACTGTACTTCAGTACTGGTCGTGGGATCCTGAAGCCAAGGAGAGCAATGAAGCACTGATTTTAGAATTCGAAGCGGCCAATCCCGGAATAACAGTGGAATTGACTACACTGGAACCAAAAGAATACTGGACAAAAATCAGGATTATGGCTAATCAGAAGAAGCTTCCAGATGTATTCAATCTAAGTTCCGGTTATCTGGAGGAGTGGGCTTCTAACGATTTGCTCCTGAATCTTGACAGTTACATTGAAAATGACCTGGACCAGAGTAAGTACTATATGTCTCTTTTTGATGCGGGAAAGGATACTGCCGGTAAGGGCTCCTACTTTGCAGCCCCCTATGCTCTGGTAACCACAAACCTTTTTTATAATATGGATGCATTTGACGAAGCCGGCATCGCATATCCCGATAAAAACTGGACATGGGATGATTTTAGAAACGCTGCCATTGCCCTTACAAAAGATAAAAACAATGATGGCGTCATTGATCAGTGGGGCTACTGGTTCTATGGCCGTTATGCTCATGTTGAGTCCTGGGTTTATTCTAATAACGGACACTTGCTTGACCGTAAAAACATGAGCTTTGATCCGGATGCACAGGCTATGGAAGCCCTCCGTTTCTTAACAGATCTTGTACTTGTCGATAAAGCAGCTCCCCCTAAAAAGGAAATGAGTGCTTTTCGTCAGCAGGACGTATTTCCTCAGGCTGCTGCAGCTATGTTTGTAGATGGTTCCTGGAATATTGCCAACAACAGAACAGTTGCCGGGGATAACTTCCGCTGGGGAATTGCCGAAATTCCTGTAGGACCTTCCGGTGATGGAACCATAACTTATGGATGGCCCGACTATGTTGCTCTGTCTCCTACTGGAGAAAACAGTGACGCAGCCTGGAAGTTTGCAAAATTTGTCAGTGGAGAAGGACTCTCTCTGGATATGTATCTGGCTGGTAAAATCCCCTCTTATCGTTCATTAACCGAATCAGAGGAATTCCTTGAAAAAGATATGCAGCCTTATAATAAAGAAGTGCTGATCGATCAGGCAGGTGAAACCATGCGAACTTCCTTTACCCTGGGTTGGGGAGAGTGGAGAGGTTACGGCGCAGCCGAAACCCTTGGTTTTAACGGTGTTATAGATGGAATTATCGACGGTGAGTTCTCATTTGAAGATGGTATGGAAAAAGCGGATAAAAACATAAATACTGTCTTAGACAGACTCTATCGCTAAATAATGATGGCGGGGCATATGCCCCGCTTTTTTAAGGAATTAAAATCATGAAATATTCATTCAGCTGGTATAAAAAAAAGGACCCCTGGATTTTCCTTCTTCCGACCCTGCTGGGCTTGTTTGTTTTCAGATTGGGACCGATCATCGGTTCTTTTTTATTGAGTTTTACCGATTGGGACATCATCAAGAAACCGAATTTCATAGGGTTGGAGAATTATATAGAGCTCTTCAATAATCCTTCATTTATTGAGGTTTTATCCAATACTCTGCTGTTTGCCTTTATGTATGTCATTGGTGTAACAGTCATCGGCTTATTTCTGGCTGTCTTACTTAACCGGAATTTTAAAGGGATCAGCTTTTTCAGATCCGCATTCTATACTCCTGTTGTTACCTCAGCCGTTGCCGTAGGAATAATCTGGTCATGGATTCTAAGCCCCAATTACGGAGTTCTGAATTTAATGCTTTTAAAACTGGGAATAAATCCGCCCTACTGGCTGGGGGATACGAGTATAGCTCTGTTTACGGTCGCATCAGTCCAGGTCTGGAAGATGGCAGGATATTATATGATTGTATTCCTGGCAGGACTACAGGGAATTCCCAGGTCCCTTCTGGAAGCTGCTCATATTGATGGAGCCAGCCCGAGACGTTCATTTTTTACAATAACCCTGCCCTTGTTGAGTCCCACAACTTTTTTTGTTGTATCCATTGCCATTATCGACTCATTTAAAAACTTTGAACTTATATATGCAATGACTAAAGGCGGACCTCAAAACGCAACAAATACCCTCGTTTATGATGTATTCCTGAATGCTTTTGTCTACTACCGGATGGGTTATGCATCCACTGTGGCTTATATCCTGCTTGCTCTGGTGGCTGGGTTTTCCCTTCTTAATTTTACCTTGAAGAAGCACTGGGTAAACTATCAATACTGAGGATTTGTTATGAAAAAAATAAAAAACAGTCTTATTTATATACTTTTGTCCCTGGCAGCGATTTCTATGCTGTTCCCTTTTATGTGGATGCTGATGAATTCATTCAACACGGAGAGCAGTATATTCAAAGTGCCCCCTAATCTCATCCCGGATCTCCTTTTTACGCCCAGAATGTTTGAAAACTACCAGCAGGTCCTGGGAACCTTCCATTTCGGCCGTTATACACTGAACAGCTTCATGGTCGCTGGAACATCGGCTATGGGACAGGTTCTGACATGTTCCTTAGCGGGCTTTACTTTTGCCATGATGAAATTCCGTGGGAGGAATGTTCTCTTTGCTCTGCTTCTTGGAACCATGATGATCCCGGTCCAGGTAACCATAATTCCCGAATTCATTTTGATGATGAAAATAAACTGGCTGGACACATATCTACCCCTGATTGTACCAAGTCTTCTATTGGGTTCATTCGGAACGTTTATGTACAAAGAATTTTTTGAAAATGTACCTTCTTCCTTACTGGATGCCGGAGCGGTAGACGGTGCCGGAGCATTTACAATTTATTTCAAACTGTATCTTCCTCAAAGCCAGAGTCAGGCTGCCACACTGTTCATCATTGCCTTCATGAATAACTGGAATGATCTTCTGAGACCGATTCTCTACATCTCTTCAGAAAAACTGATGACCGTTACGATGGCCTTAACTCAGTTCCAGTCTCAGTACACGGCCAAATGGAACCTTCTGCTCACCGGAGGAGTGTTGTCCATACTGCCTCTACTGGCCCTCTATATGTTTTTGCAGAAATATATTATTGAAGGTGTCTCAAGCACCGGTACCAAGGGCTGATTGTTTGAGCAGGACTGTCTGATGAAAAAAAAAGCTGATATCATCCTTCGTCAATATTTGACCCATGAAGGGGAAATCCTACGCTATCAATTACTGGAAATGCCTTTTCCTCTACCTCTGAAACAGCTTCAAGGCAAAACGGATCTTGCCATTTTAGAAGATCTGAAGTCTCTCTATCTCAAAAATCTTCTTCCTGCAAAACCGGAATATACGGGAGTTGTCCTTTTTTGTTGTGATCATAGGATTCCGGACCCTTTTCCTGAAAGGGATGGAGATATTGTCATTAAAGATCAGGCCTCTCGTGTCCGGTGGTGGATAGATAAATATTATCGTAATGGTCATCCTGAAGACCAAATAGAACTGCGACAATACCTGGAGTCTCTTGAAAAAGCTCAATTGCTTGTCAGTGGCGGGGATCGGGAGTCACACCCACTCTATTTACCGGTCTATCCGGGAATGACAAAGTTAAGTTCTTTTTATCATGACAATACGGTTACGTTGAACAGTCATTTTTTCTTAATGGAAATAAGTGATCTGCTAAGCCCTTTCGATAGAGTCGGAGAGCCCTTTGGGATGCTGTCGGTGGATGGTGAAATTATACATCCTCCTCTTTATTCCAGAGAGACATTGATTTCATACGAATCGGGAGATAATGGGATTCTGAAATTATCAATTGAAGATATGACAATTATTATTGATGGAATGGAATACAGAGATAAAGAGAACTGCCGTATTTTCAGAAGACCCGAATATGGAGTGTCTCCCATGCAGGACGGACTGGACTTGATTATCGTCGGGAACAATATCCTTGCCTACTCAACTGGCGGAGGCTGTCCTGTTCCTGAAGCCGGATTTATCCTGCATCTTGAGAATCCTGATCCCCCCTCAGACTTAGGGGTATCCTATTTTTATAGGAAGGATCTGAACTTCTCTATTCAAGTGGGACCCTCCATGGTTGAGGGAGGAGAGGTCTGTGAAGGCTTCTCAACTGATTATTATCAGGGTACGGGAATCCCGTTTCCTCCGACTGTGTATCCTCTGGACTGGTCCCATGGCCGTGCCGCCCGTACAGGTCTGGGTTTTAAGAATAAAAAGCTGGTGCTGATCGGAATAGAAGGCAGTAAGAAAGCTGTATATAAGGCCGGATATGATAGTACGGGATGCTCACTTGAAGAGATGGCTCATATCTGTAAAGAGTCGGGTATAGATAATATGATCAATCTTGACGGCGGCGGGTCCTCTCAGATCTCCGTCATGGGAATAAGGAGTCTGAAAATCAGTGATAGATCTCTCGAGACAGGTGAGGATTTTGAAAGACCCGTTCCCCTGGGACTTGAATTAAAAATACGATGACTCAGGTTTAATAATTCATTGCATATCAAAACTACTCTCAATAATGTCTCCACTTATTGGCATTACATTTTTTTCATTTATAGAAAAATATAAAGGTAGTCCTTCAGCAAATATTGGGAAAATAGTTTTTGTTGGATTTTCTCTTTGATGATGTATGTGTAGGTGTGGTTCAGAGGTAGAACCGGAATTACCAATATTTCCAATGTATTCACCAACGTTCAATTTATCACCAACATTTACAACAACAGAGTCCTTTTTAAGATGATTAAGAAGTAAATACGTTTCCGTTTTATCAATCTTTATATACACATAATTGCCTTCCATCGATAGAAACTCTTCTGTATTTGGTGGTATATCTTCTTCTTTATCATAAGCTGCTACAACTACTCCGGCTATGGGGGCATAGATTTTTTTATCATAAATACCATAATCTACTAGATTAGGACTATCTATACCTTTTGGTTCTATTACTAGGTCATAAGCCCATCGTTCGGATGCCCAGATGACATGAGGTGCATTGTTTTTAACTGAATCTCCTCCCCAACCGACCAATACTGATTCATGAAAAGGAGAATCTATTGTAAGTGATGGAGATACATTTTCTAATTTTACTGGATATTTCATAGGAATAATATTAACAAGCATCAAAATCGGAAATGAAAAAATAAATAAGAGTAAAAGTGTGAGAACATTTTGAGCAATATTTTTATGCTTTATAATCCTTATAACAATAATGATACAGCAGGCTATGAAGAAAATGACTCCAATTGGTGCAAGTACAAGTTTTAATAAAGCCCAGCTCACAGCCCCCGCCATTCCATGAATAACAAATACACTCACCCATAAAGCAAATAAAATTATTGTTAAGAGCAAATTCATTCTATTACTAAATTTAATACACTTTTTCGTTTTCATCATATTAACCCTTTTGTAATCCCCCATTTGTAGAGGGCGCAGTAAGTAGAAATGTTCAAACAGCAGGTTATTTTATCCCTGGAGGAATGCCTCCAGCTGCTGTATTCGGTCCAACCATTCATGCCGGACAGTCTATTACACCTACTTCGACTTGGCCATAAGATGTGTAAACTGCTTTATATCCTTCTTTGAGCTCTCTCAGTCCTGAACTTCTAACCGTCCAGAGCCTTCGGGAGTTGTATAGTAAATATACTGCCCTTTCCTGTATTAGATTTCACAGCGATAGAACCTCCATGCAACTTTATTATATTAAAGACCAGAGAGAGTCCCAATCCGGTCCCCTTTCTTGTCTCTTTGGTCGTAAAAAAAGGATCAAAAACCCGTCTCATAGTTTCCTCATTCATCCCGACCCCAGTATCTTCAATCCTAACCTGCCAGTATGATCCCGTTGGTAAGCCATAAAGATTATGTTCATTAAGTATTACTGTAGAAGAGAGCCCGATCGAAATGATGCCTCCCCACGAGTTCTTATCAGAACGCATAATTGTCATAGCATGCTCACTATTTATCAGAAGATTGAGAAAGACCTGCTCCATCTGATTACTGTCGCAGAAGATTGGAAAAGATCCTTGAGTAAGGTCATCATTGATCTTGATCCCCTTACTCAAAGATGAGGATTTAAAGAATCCAATGGTCTCACTGAGAAGAGTTCCAAGATCTACATGCTCCATCACCGGTTTGGTCTTACGTGATAAAGACAGGAGCTTGTTGATTATACCGGAAGCCTTAAGGGTACTCTGGTCAATAATTTCAATATATTTCCAGATCCTCTTGTCCTCTAATGAATTTCTTTTCTCGATCTCCATTTTTATAGCGGAAACAGAACCGGTAATACCAAATAGCATATTATTTAAATCATGTGCCGTACCTCCCGCAAGTAACCCCACAGTCTCCATCTTGTGAATATGAATAAGATTTTCATTGGTTTCCTGAATCGATATCATCATATCATTTAAAGCCATTCCAAGTTGTTTTGTCTCTATGGTTCCTGAAACAGGAATTTTTTCCCTTAACTGACCATGAAGAATTATATCATCGGCAACATTTTGTAGACGACGTAAAGAGTTAGAGAGATTCAATGTGATAAGGTAAATAGGAATAAGAAAGATGAAAAGTATAATAAATGAAGTAATAAAAATACCATAGCGTATTTTTATTATCGGCTTCTGAATATCCTCCAGATAAAATGATGCAGCAATATACCACTCAAAGGGTTGAAAATAGTAAACATAGGCCTTCTTGTGGTAGCTGAAATTTCCATCATCACCTGGTTTATTCCAGATGTATTCATAGGGGATATGTGGGGTTTGGGAGGCTAAAATCAATTCATCAGCAAGCCTGTTCCCTGTCGTCGGATTAATAAGATCCCGGATATTTGTTCCAACAATCAGGGGATGAACTTCAAAGATATATTCGCTGTTAAAAATATAAAGATAACCCGATTCTCCAATACGGATATCAGAGAAGGAAATACTCAACTCTTTCTTAATCATCTCTCGCAAAAGATCAATAGAATAGTTCGATTTTGACTTATAGTTTGTGTTCACACAGAAGAGGATATCCATTTCCTTATCATAGACGTAATGAAGATCAAACAACTCATACTCGATCTTAAGGAGCTGGTCCATTTCAAAATCATTCTCTTCCAAAATAGTATATAAGCTATCTTGTAAACTTATATCATCACTTAAAAGTATCCGATTATCCTGAAAGGGATAGATAACAATCCAAAATGTCTGATTCTCATCTGACTCAATGGTCTGATAAAAATCGGAAACGACCTGCGTCTTATCGTCACTTCCCACAAGAGCATAACGAACACTTCCTACATAGTTGCTCAATTCCAGTCTTGTGATTTTGGCGAAATTTTTAAGATCATTTGACTGATAGAGTTTAAATGATCTATAAGCATTTTCGATATTCAGAGAGATTGTCTTTACTAGATCACTTGCATGAGAGCTCTGAACCTTTGAGAGCTCATCTTCAACTAATGTGACTGTGATTAAAAGTATAACTATACTGAAGACTAAGACCAGAGTAACAAAAACTGTAAAATATCGTGAGTGTAATGTTGATAGCATATTTCTCCACAATAAAATGATTCTTAGCACTACACAGTATAGGAATCTTTATTGCAAAAAGCAAAAATATTATCCATACGATTTTTTTGTACTTTGTTTACTTTATTCTTTCCACCCAAATTCCCCAACTGATATATCCTGAAGGGTCTTCTATTCCAGGCATTTCTGCAGGTCATAATCTTGTTATCCCTCAAACAGAGGCTCTCCATGATCGTTCTCATTACGACTGATTATGAAAAAAAATCACACCGGCCGGGATCTATGATGATAGAGTGTTCTTTGTTAGATATAGTTATTCAAACAAAGGAGTTTCTCATGACTGATGCAACTGAACTGGCATTAACCGGACTAAGAGATTTCACCTCTTTAAAATGGTATATAATCCCGCTACTGGGAATTATCATGTACATCTATTCTATTGAGATCAATAAAGCAAGATTGACAAAAAACTGGGACCCTATTCTTGTTGCTCTTACTTTTTTTGGGTTGGATTTCTTCAATGAAACATGGAATGGCTGGTTTATGGTCCTTAGTGGAAGAAGTGCAGTATGGACAGCTCCGGGTGATACTGCATTCAGAGTCTTTGTAGGCTGGAATATTGAAATAATCTTTATATTCCTGCTGATGGGATTTATTTATTATTACGCTCTCAGCGAAAAAAGAGATTTAAAAATGTTTGGATTAAACGAACGCTGGGCTATTGCTATTATATTTTGCCTATTAAGTGTATTCATCGAATGCTTACTGAATATCGGGAACATTCTTATCTGGGAGTATACATGGTGGAATCTATCCTTCGGAGGGTTATGGCTGTTATTTATTTTCGGCTATTTTCCTTTTTTTGGGGGATGTGCTGTTATGGCCGGATTAAAGAGAATGAAGAGTAAAATTATTATGCTGGCCTTAATATATACAATCCCCGTTCTTATGAATATTCTCGCATTGGGAGTGTTAGGCTGGGTTTACTAGTCCAGAATTGAATGACTTTCGGGAACGGAGCTTATCCATAGGGCATGAATATTTCCAGCCTTTGATTCAGGCTGGAAATAATAACAAAATTTTTATTCAACTTACCCATTCCGAATTTCATCTTCAAATCCAGGACTGGAACAACATGCCCACGTAGATTATTGTTACTCCCGATGATTAATAATCAATAAAATCATCATCAGTTTCCTGTATTTGATGGACCTTCTGTTTTTTTGCTATCCTGGGACTCTCGCTCCTGCTGTCTCTGGTAGATACTTGCAGTGACACATCAGTGGATGTGTCATCGACCTTAAAAAAGCGAATGATACTGATCAACTGTTCAGACTGTGAGGACAATTCTTCAGACATGGACGCTAATTCTTCGGAAGATGTAGCATTGAGCTGTACAACCTTATCCAGCTGCAGGATAGCTGAATTAATCTGTTGAGCCCCACTGTTCTGCTCGGCACTTGCGGCGGAGATCCCTTGTACCAGCTCGGCGGTGTACTGGATATCCGATATAATCTGTCCCAGAAGGCTTCCGGCATTCTCAGCCACTACCATGCTGCTTCTGGACAAGTCAGTAATCTCTAATGCAGCAGACTGGCTCCGTTCTGCCAGTTTTCGGACCTCGCTGGCCACAACGGCAAATCCCCTACCCGCTTCACCGGCCCTGGCCGCCTCAATGGCCGCATTCAAGGCCAGAAGATTCGTATTGCGTGCAATTTCATTAATAATCCCGATTTTTTCCACAATCTGTTTCATGGCTATTACAGCCTGATCAACGGCCTCTCCACCCTGGGTCGCATCCTGAGAGGATTTTTTGGCTATTGTTTCAGTCTTCATAGAGTTTTCAGAGTTCTGTTCAATATTGCTTGACATCTGCTCAATAGAGGCTGAAACCTCTTCGGTACTGGAAGCCTGTTCGCTGGCTCCCCGACTCATCTGCTGGGATGTTTCACTGATCTGCCTGCTGCCTGTTCTAACATTCAAAGCCGCACTTTGAACATCCAGGACAATCCTTTTAAGTTCACCGGCCATATCTGTAAGGGCCGATGCCAATTGACCAACCTCATCGTCCTGATTAAGACTTATGGTTGCAGACAAGTCTCCCTCAGACATCTTCCGGGCAAACTGAACCCCCATATTCAACTGCCGACTCAGCTGACGGGCAAATAGAACAACAATAAGTATGATGGAGACCAATGCAGCCAGCCCTATAAACATAGTCACAAAAGTAATCGACTTTGACTCTTTGTAAATAATACTTGTAGGAATATTTGCCTGAACAGTAATCATGTGGTCAGTGCCGTCAATATTGAATTTCGATCCATAGAGGATATATTCATCTTTCAATATATCATCATATGCTGTGTCCTGATAATCTGAATCGCTGAACACCCCGTCTAATGCCGCCTGATTAATCCCTGGCATATCCTTGATGTTCTGACCGGTAAACTGACTTCCTGCTCCTCCAATAATCGTACCATCATTGGCAAAAACAGTAAGGAATCCTGTGTTGTTGAAGGGTTTTACCTGAGAGACCATTGTATCTAAATTTTTAATAGAGACATCACAGCCGGCGATTCCAATATACTGCCCCGCCTTGTCTACCACCGGGTAAACAAGGAATAACATCAATACCATTTCCCCGCCTACTTCATACTCAAAAGGACCATCCACATAAGGAGAATTATTTTTTCTCGTTTCCAAATAGTAGGGAGATGTCAGATATCCCTTCAATGGGCTATAAGTGATCTCTCCTTTTGAGTTCTTGGCAAAATAGGGAATATAACGGCCGGTCTCATCATGCCCCTCTGTATTCATATATGAATCATCCATCTTGTCAAACTTACCCGGTTCAAACAAAAAATAGACACCAGTAAGCTGAGGATTCTGTTCAAGACAGCTCCTGAGGATTTCATTAGCTTCCTCTCTCGATAAGTCAATGCTCTCATTATGAAGGAAGGCTTCGGCTGTTACCGCGAGGGACTTACTAATATGCAAGGCACTATCGACATCCATTTTTACAAATAGTTTGTTTTCAGCCACCACAGACTGTGCGATTTGCATCGCACTATTTTCAGCGTATTGAGAAATTCGGGTATTAATAAAGATGACCAGAAATCCTATAACCACAATCACTACAATTGAAAGCAGCCAGGTTAGCCTGGTTCCAATTTTAAAATCAGTAAATTTTTTCAAAACTATTTCCTTAAATATTTTATATTAATGCCGCTTCAATATCTGAGAAAACAGAATCAAAGATGTTATTAACGGCAGGGTCAAACTGTGTACCGGAATTCCTCAGGATTTCCACTCTTGCCACTTCCCGGGATGCAGATTTTAGCAGAATAAGATCCTTGATGTATATGCTAATCAGACATTCATGATGCCAATATTCTCCTACTAAAATTATTCACAAACCAGATCAGCCTCTCTGTAATATCTGCTGAACCATTCTGAGTTTTTTTTCTCGGGATTACTGGCAAGAACGAATAGGCTTGGAAAGAGTTTATTCTTTTCATATTTAGATTAAACATTATTTTCATTCCACAATTTAATCCGAATAAAATAATTTCAGAAATATATTTTGTATGATAATATGTTTCTGATTTCATATTTAAAAAAGGAAGACCAATGTCATTTAAGCTAACCAACAAAAAGCTGCATACTCTTGAGCATGAAACAGCGGAAATTCTAGATAATAAAGGGCATGGGTATTTAAATAAAAGATTCACTCCCAATGGAATATATTCAGGTCTTGTAAAAAATCTCAATATTATTTTGTCTGTTATTGATAATCTTATATATAAACTCAAAAGTGCCGCCAGGGACAGCAGGGAAAATCTGGCTATCCTTGAGAAAAAAGCCAGATATGTAGAAAATACATCGGGCATTATCTCTTCTGAACTGAGTGAGATTCAAAACAGGATGGGAAATCTTACAGACGCTATTTCCGAGTCACGAAACAGAAGCCGGAAAGTGAGTTCAGAGTCGGAAAAGATTTCAAATGAAATAAAAAGTCAGTCGGCGGCTGTGGAAGAATCCTCGGCAGCTATAACTCAAATGACGGCGTCCATCCGAAATATTACATCAACCACATCCGAACGTTTCTCTCTTCTGGGAAATCTGAAAGACATAGCAGAAGACAGCAGCAGGAAAATTAAGAGTAATGAGCAAGTAATCGCTCAGGTGGCCAGTAAGGCGGATCAGATTCAGTCTTTCCTGACTATTATTGATAATATTGCCGCCCAGACAAATCTTCTGGCCATGAATGCTGCCATAGAGGCAGCTCATGCGGGAGAGGCTGGAAAGGGATTCAGTGTTGTTGCGGTTGAAGTTCGTAAGCTGGCTGAGAGCACGGCTCAGAATGCTCAGGGAATAAAGAAATCTATGAATGACATTTTGTCAGGTATTCACGATGCCCAGTCTTATTCCAGGGATGTATCGGTTTCCTATGAGAGTATTCTGAAGGGAGTTGAGCAGTTTTCAGACAGTATGTCTGAAGTCTCGGCAGGATTAACCCAGCTTTCATCAGGTACGGGTGAGATAGATAAGGCCCTTGTTGAATTGTCATCGATTACAAGGGATGTAGAGGAATCTTCTGATAGTATTGGTCAGAATTCAGATCTGATACTCCAATCCATGGATCAGGTCACAGACCTGACTGAGGAAAACAGCAAATTCATCGAAAGAATCGGTGATGAGGTGAAACGCTCTGATTCAGTGATTTCTGATTTCACTGAGATATGCAGCAGCAGTCGTAAAGATATTGATTCACTTCTGCTGCAGGTAGAAAAATACAGTATTACGGATCTGGGAAAGTTGAAGAGTGGCGATGGTCATCCTCTAATTACATGGAGCAGTAATGAAAAAGAGATTCCTCAGAGACCTGCCAATCCCTCCTCTTTTTCCAAGTTGGATGCCAGGTTCTGGTACGATCTGGAGTATGCCGGATTCGGAGTAAAGAAGAAGGTTCTACCACCCTCTCCCTGCGACGGTCCCCGAGGGAAAAATGTGGCCCTATTTATTCCGGGAGAACATCCCTACTACGACGCATACAAGCTGGGCATGGAAAAAATTGCAAAGCTCATGGCTGTCAATCTTGATATTACTCAGGGTGACTGGACAGCGGCTCCTCAAAAAGCTTTTTTTGAAAAAATAATGAAGTCGTCTCATGACATGGTCATTCCCATACCGGCAGACCTGGATAGTTTTGAAAGTCAGATTATTGCAGCACATAATAAAAATATTCCCATGATCGTTTCTCAGGCAACTCCTTCCATGGAGTCATTTAAATATATCATCAGTTATACAGGATTTGATGACTGGGGCAATCATCGGCTTTTTGCCCGTCATTTTGCCGATCGTCTTGAGAAAAAAGGTAATTATGCCATCATTGGTCATATTCCCGGATCGGGTCAGCATAATGCCAGATGTTATGGATTTGCATCAGAATTGGCAGAGTATGCACCTGAAATGAAG
Source organism: Oceanispirochaeta sp. M1 (assembly GCF_003346715.1). Taxonomy (NCBI): domain Bacteria; kingdom Pseudomonadati; phylum Spirochaetota; class Spirochaetia; order Spirochaetales; family Spirochaetaceae; genus Oceanispirochaeta; species Oceanispirochaeta sp. M1. Next base: position 114,797 of record NZ_QQPQ01000014.1, on the reverse strand, counting down.
CTTCTGGATGTTAAATCTACCGACCTGGATGAACAGAAGACCAGGGCTGTAGTTAAAAATTGGCTGACTCAATACGGATCTGAGTTGAATGGGATTTTTGTTGCAGACAGCCTTAATCCTCTGAAAGGAGTGATATCCGTACTCTCTGAGGTACAACGGGATGATATAACCGTCTACACGACTGGTACCAATCAATACTCTCTGGATATGGCCAAAGCTGGTAAATGCCATGGGATTCGCTGGGAATCAGCCGAAGCAGATGGTGCTGTCGCTCTGGAGACGGGCTGTAACTGGTTCAGTGGACTTGTTGTTGAGCCTATTAAGTATCTACCCTTCCTTTGTGTTACAAAACAGAATGCTGATCAATTTTATCCCGCACAATGGTAAGAGGGTTGGGCAGGAACTTTCGGCTTCAATCCCGGCTCTTCTGAAAGTGCTATCCCAATTCTTTTGGATACTGCGTCATGGGTTAGGATCACAAAATCTGTAAGTTGAAAAAGAGTGAACTCCTAATTGTATCACGAATAATTCTATGCAATATTTACTTTGAGATGTACAATTTATTAAATAATTAACCCATGTAAGGAGCAATCTAATGTTGAATGCGGAACTGTACTCTATTGAATTAAATAATGAAGGCCATTTTAAAGAAGAACAATGGACAGAACTTGTAGATAGACTTTCAATGATTTTTTCAATATCACCAGAAAGAAAAATCCGAATACTTAATAACAAAGTGATGAAGTTGACAGCAGCAATTCCCTTTATTGCTAATTGTTCTAATCCCATGAGAATAGCTCTTTCACATTTATCGATCTACCTTGTCGCCGCCACAGCTGGTGGCAAAGATATTTTCAAACACAGTTTTTGTGACAATGATAATCTTTTAATGAGACTGGAGCGGATCAGCCACTTTGATGGTGGTGATGAAATAATCATCAACCGAGGTATGAAAATGCTTGCACTTTCAATGCTGAATGATCATAAGGCAGATGCTATAGAAGATATGCAGATGAATAAGTACAATCCCATCAACATGGGTGTCTGGAATTATGAAAACATTTCTAAGAAACTAATAGATGAAATCGTTGCCATACCTTGCCAGGCCCTTGATTTAATACTGGATGTCACTAAAGATTTGCCAGGATATTGGGATAGTTAAAAATGGATAGTTCAATGAATATGAGAAAAAAAGAGAATATACTGATACAGCAACGGATTTCGACTACCATTGCTGTAATAGGTTTTTTAGTTACATTCACAAACATAATACGGAACCTATATTTCAGAGAGAAAGATTTTTTCAATCTTATATTGGATGATCCTTCTATTTCACTGGTTTTTCTTTTTTCTCTTATTCTCCTTTTAAGCAGAAAGTCAACAAAAGCTGCCGTTCAATACCTCCAGATATTAATTTTTCTAGCCAATGCTGCATTATCATTAATAGATGAATATGATGCATTTCATGGGATGGGTTTTATAATTCTGACATTACTCCTGGCTTATCGTTATGACATGTTAAAAAATCATACTAAAATAAAGCTTATTTCATTGGCAGTTTTCACACTGTTCTTTTTAGAGTTTTCAATTCATCTTTCAGGCTATGATCAAATTGGATCAAGCCTCAATATGATTCTTTTCCTGATTTTTTTCTTATCCATAATTTATCTGATATACATGAGTGAAATTAACCATCTCCTTAAGATTGAGAAATCATATTATAAAAGGATCTCTTCCATGGAGGAAGAAAAGATTAAGCTCATTGAAGAGATAAGTAATCATAGAAATGAGATAAATGAAAAAGAAAAACAGTTGTCTGGTTTGGAAGAACGGATCTCAGAAATTGGATTTTCGACAAAGCCCCTGGATCTAAAAGAAGATTATCTGATCACAGCTAGAGAAGAGGATGTAATCAGGGAGTTTTGTAATAATCCACAATTAAAAACTAAAGAAATTGCTTCTAATTTGAACATGGGACTGGGAACAGTTAAGCATCACTTTAACAACATCTTCAAAAAAATGGGTGTACGGTCCCGATCGGAACTCCTATATAAGTGCAAATGGAATTTTCAATCTGAATGAATGAATCAGCCCCATAATAGAGTACTATCTACTATGGATATTTAAGGTCCATTTAATATTGCCAATATAGACTATGTATCATATGTTAATAAATTCTGATGATATGAAATACAGTATATTGATAGTCGAAGATCATGATTTCCTCAGAACATATACAAAGAAAATTCTCCTCCAGAATGATTACGAGGTTCAGGATGTCAGTTGTGGGAAGGATGCCCTGGCCGCTCTGAACAGGGAGGATTTTGATATGATCCTCCTGGATCTGAACCTGGGAGACATGGACGGAGCGGATATCATACGAATACTTAGACGTCAGAACAATGAAACACCTGTTATCGTAATTTCCAATTTTGAGCAGATCGACACTAAGGTGAATGCCTTTGACCTTGGCTGTGATGACTATATAACAAAACCATTCTACAAAGAGGAGCTGCTGGCCCGAATTCGCAGGATGCAGAAACGGATACGTATAAATCGGACCATGCCCTTGGATAATGTAAGAGAAGATCTGATCATAGATTCCTTTCATCTTGATTACAGGGACTGCAGTGTCCGAAAAGACGGCTCCTCCCTCAAACTGAATCGAAAACTTTTCGAACTGCTCTCCTACTTCATCAGCAACAGAAACCAGATTATCAGCAAAGAACAGCTTCTCACCCGCTTCTGGGATGATCAGGATGCCCCTTCGGAGAACAGTTTACTTGTACATATTCATATGCTGCGGGATCAGATTGAAGCCAACCCACGGAGTCCCGAATACCTTTTGAACAGAAGGGGACAGGGGTATCTGATGAACATTCCGGAAAGGGAGACTGCTTCCCAATAAGTCATTGTCAAAATTATGCTGATAGTGTATTTTTTCCGTCGTGGATAAAAAAATTGCCCAGGTGATGGTGATACATATCGCTGTCGTTTCCATCCTGATTTATGGATTCCTCTATCTACATCACAACTCTTCAAAACTCTGCCGGGAAAGCTGGATGCTAAGGGATAGAGCCAACAGAATCAATCTCGCTCTGGAGGCTTACCTGGAACCAATTTTACGGGGAGCCGAAGTAGCCGCCAGTCAGGATTTTCTGATTGATTGGCTTAAGAATGAGGGTGACCGCACAACTCTGGATAAATATCTTAGCACACAAATAGAACTGATAGGCTGTGAAGCCATCGACCTGGCTTCGGTGGAAAGCGAAATTGTATACCAATCCGCAGGAACAACAGTCCGAATGGAAAAGGGAAACGAGCGGGATCTCTGGTTCTACGATTTTATGGAATCTGAAACCGACCGGAGCAATGAATTCTTCTACGACTCCCTCGAAGGTATCCTGTACCTTTACCACAATATTAAACTGTACGAAACCTCCCATCAGATTGTCGGGGTCATGGGGATTCTGATCCGCTATGATCAGGTCTCAGAGCTCCTTTCTCTGTTCAGCGACGAAGGGATAGAGGCCTACTTTACCGATAAAAGCGGCGAAATCATCATCCATTCGGATCAGCGACAGATCGGCAATGTGGCAATCTACGACTATTACGGGCTTCTCCAGAGGGCAAAGGAACTCGGGGGATCAACCGAGATGATCGAATCCGGCAGTAATGACGGGGACAGCTCGATTTTCTATTTTGAGTCCCTGAACAGTTACCTGGTTGTGGAGCAGAACATCAGCAGCCTGCGCCGGTGGTTCCAAGGCACTTATGCCTTACTACCCATTATCATACTTTCACTGATAGTAGTGAACGCCTTTCTTTATCTGGCTCTCCGTAAGTTTTCGGGCCGCCATAAAGAGGAAAGCGCAGAGTAAAACAGGCTCCCACCTCTCCGGCATTCTCCTCCAGAATGACCTCACCACCAAATGAGCTCATTAGTTCTTTGACCAGATAAAGTCCCAGCCCGGTAGAGTTCTCTCCCCCCGTAGGACGGGCGGAGAGTTTCCGGAACTTACTATAAAGATTTTCCCGGTCCTTTTCAGAAAACCCCGGTCCATTATCAGTGATACACCAGACAAGAGAATCCCCCTCATGACGGCTCCATATACGGATAATTCCGTCGGGCAAAGAGTATTTGATTGCATTATCAAACAAATTTTCAAGAACTGTTTTTATCAGAAAATAGTTCCCCTCCACAGTCAGTTCCTCTTCCATGTCAACGTCTATAAACAGGCGCTTATTTAGAGCCAGGGGTAGGTACATGCGGCAGGTCAGTTCAGTTATATCATTGAGATTAACCAATTGGTTCTGGCTGAGAGCCACCCCCTCTTCCAGCTTGAGATATGCCATTGTGTTCTCCATCAATGTTTTAAGGTTTCCCGCGGCGGTAACCATCTGCCTGAAGTCCTCCCTGGAATTCTCCTCCAGAAGTTCCATACTGCAATTGAATAAAACCGTAATGGGCGTTGAGGCATTGTGACTGATGATATGAATCAGGGTAGTCCGCAGGTTGATAAGATCCTCCTTCTGCCTGTTCATATCCTCCAGATGTATGATATTACGAGCCAGGGAATCTACCATAAGGTTCATATTACCGTTCATTATGGAAAACTCATCCTTGCTTCTTATACAGTTTTGCAGCTCGTACTTACCTCCTGCAACATCACTCATATAGCGGTTCATACTTTCAATATTCCGAACAACCTGCAGTGATACAATATAGATTCCCCCCATCATAAGAAGAGTACAGATGAGCACGACACAACCAGCTATGAGAAGAAATGGAATTATCTCCTTATTAATGTCAGATTCCGGAATCAGGGATATCAGGGAAATATCAAGCCGGTCGAGAGAAACAGAAAAAGCGTAATATCCCGTTCCCTCCAAATGAATAAGCTTCCGTCCCATGGGGGCATCCAGAAGTTCCTGCCAATTGTAGAGAGATCCGTACTCTACAGGTTCGAAAGTTTTTCTGTAAAAATTGATGACCCGATTACCCTCCTGCAATGCCAGAATCCGGGAATTCTCCTTCAGAGCCTCATCTTTAATACCGATGAAAAAGTCTTTCAATAGAGTATCCACTCCCAGAACTCCAAGAAATTCCCCATCCATATCCCTGATCGGAATAGCAGCAGTCAGGGTGACTTCTGAGTTCTTTTCTGATCTGTAGGGAATCGTCCAGAAAATGCCCTTTGATTCCTGTCCCTGCCTGTACCAGAGGGTTAATGTCGGATCATAGAGCAGACTCATTCCCTGATCAGGACTTATAAAAAACTGTTTATCCTCATTGCCATAATAGATCCGGGTATTCAAGGATAGTATCCGGGACAGATAGTTCCACTCGGCCCCGAGTGTCGATATGGAATTGGAAGAAAGTTCCCTTAACCGTCTGTCCCCTTCATATTCAAGAAGCAGCTTTTCTATGATCTCGATCCTTTTCTCAATGGTATTATAACCGATGGACTTTAGGAGATCGGTCTGCTCGTTCCAGAATTGTTCAAGAATTTTCTCTTTAAACAGAGACACTAAAAGAAAACTGGTAATTATCATGGGAAGGAATACCAGCAGGATTACCAGGAGTCGGAATTTTTTTTTGATTGAAAACCGCATAGATGACGACCTCTTCCTGTCATATTTTAAATTCGGATTTCAATAATATCAGAGATTTAAGGTTCAATTAATCCTCGTGTTATATATTCATCAGGGTTTATTGACGGCATCCCGAAAGGGTCCTGCTCAGTTAAAAATATTACTAGACCCGGAGGTTTATATGAAACTTAGAACATATGTCCTGATGCTGGCGGCGCTTATGGCCGTAGGTCTCAGCTCATGCACAACGATCTGTCCCGCCAATGAAGGACAGACAGTTTTTTTCGAAGAGGGACCGAAATCGGTAACTAAAAAAGTTGCAGATTACAATTCTGTTGTCGTATTGGGGTACAATTCCACCATGGGGATGGAAACAGAAGACCTGGATGAATATATGGGAGGCAGTAAACTTGGCCTCAGTGACACCAACGATTTCCTGCTGTCCAATGATGTGAAAGTCGAATTTGCAGAGGATCTGCCATATCCTATCGGAGAAAAAATAAACGGATATGAAAGCACTCTGCTCTCAGAACTGGAGAATGCAAAATTTACACTTATCGATAAGGACACTCTACTGTCTACCAAAGCCTATCAGAAAGTAAGCAAACCCATCCGGGATGAAGAGTTTGCCGAATCAGGGTTGGCTTCGGTAAATGTAGCCGAAGGGTATAATACCACCTTCAGATTCCCTGACTTGATGAACAATACAGAGACAGTTGTGAACTCTTTCAAAGCCAGCCTCGAAGAGAGCGGTGCGGATTTTGGTGTCATCGTTGCCGAACGCCCTTACCTGAGGGTTCATAATAACCACGGTTTGGTAAAGGAATTCATGACCAAATGCACACCCTATTATACTGTGGCCACAAAGAATACATATTACCTTATTCAGCCCAAAACTATGAACCAGGTTCTGTATGCACAGACATTTGTAGCAGAATCAGGAAACAGGCACCTACTGGAAAATGCTGAAGAAAATCCTCTTTTCAGAAAAGGGATCTATACACAGGAGATGGTTGAAGAAGACAAGACAACCTGGATGGAAGAAGTTACTGCAGCCTCCACCGAAGCGCACAAAGCCTTCGTTAAATGGTTGGATTCACTGAAAGAAGAGTAATAACTCTTATCTCGATATACTGAAAGGGACTGCTTCATACATCATTGAGCAGCCCCTTTCATCTTGAAGTCTGACAAAACATGTATCACCCGATAAACTTATATCCCCTCTTGGTAACTGTCTGAATATACCGCGGCTTTCGGCCTGTATCTTCCAGCTTCTGCCGCAGCCATGAGATGTGGACATCTACTGTCCGGGTTGAGGGAATAGAGTCGTAACCCCAGACATTGTCCAGAAGCTCATCCCGTGAAAGAACCTTATCTTTGTTGCTTACAAGGAACAGTAACAACTGATATTCACGGCTGGATAAAGCAATGACAGCTCCATCTCTGTACAGCTCCTTCTCTTCACTGTTTAAGGAGAACGCACCGAATTCATACACTGTTTCCAGAAAATTATCCCTTTTCCCAGTACTCGGACTACGACGTAATACAGCTTCAATCCGTGCAATCAGTTCCATGGGATCAAAGGGTTTTGCAAGATAGTCATCAGCACCGATTTTCAAGCCCAGAATCCGGTCAAAGACCTCCCCCCTGGCTGTCACCATAATCACTGGAGTCAAAAATCCTTGATCCCTGAGATCTCGACAGATAGTGATCCCGTCTTTACCGGGCAGCATCAGATCCAGCAGGATTAAATCATATTCACCTCGGCAGGCCATCCTGAATCCTTCCTCTCCATCCGAAGCAAGATCTACTTTATATCCTTCCGAAACCAGCCGGTCACCCACCGCCATGGCGGCTCCGGGTTCATCTTCAATCATCAGAATTCTTTTAGACATGCTCAGTCTCCTCATTGGAAGACACAGGTAGATAGACAGTAAAAATACTGCCTTTCTCCTCTCTACTCTGAATTATCAATGTTCCCCGTTCTCTATGAATGACCCTTTCCACAATACTAAGTCCCAGACCACTACTGTGAATTTGTTCTTTCCGAGTCCTTTCTCCTCTATAGAAAGGTTCTCTTATCTTCTCAAGCTCAGATTTAGGAATTCCTCGGCCTTTGTCCTCAACGGTCAAAACCAGATCCTCCCAAAGGGTAGCACTCACTCGTATCCATTTACCCGCAGCCCCATGAGTCAGGGCATTGGAAAGGAGATTAGAAAGAATCAATTTAACAGCTTCCCGGTCTCCATAGTACTCTGAATCAGTCGATATTTCTTCTATTAAACTGATTCCCCGTTCCTTACAAAGAATACGAAAAGGATGCAGCCCTTCATCCAATACATCTCTTAAAGGAAATTGCTGACGTTCCATTTTCCTCTGTGTAACTCCCGAATAGCTCAGAATGCTTTCAATCATGTCAGTCAGTCGGTGCCCCTCTTTCCTGATCATTTCACCGTAGCGGACAATGTCTTCCTTTTCACTGATGACACCATCGACCAGGTTCCCCGCCCCATTAATAATGATATGCAGAGGTGTACGAAGTTCATGGGTCAGGGTAGACACAAACTCCTCCTGCTTTATCAGCAGACTGAGATTTTCTCTATTAAATTTAGTTAATATCATCAGGGCCAGCCCCAGAAGAATCAGAGATAAATAACCCAGAATAACATAGGGTAGAATTTCAACTATGACCTGTGTCTCCAATGACCGCCTTCCGGGCAGATAAACAAAAAACCAGACATTTTGACCCTCGGGAATATTTTCCTTCCAGAAATTGAGTGTCATATCCTCAAATCTTAATTCCTTACTCCCCTTAATCTGCCAATAGTTAAGATAGTAGGAGTTCTCAATTTTGAGTTCCTTCAATTCAGATTTCAATTCTTCTGTAACCGTAGAATCCTCCATGAATAGGGAATCAAAAACTGTCACCGGTCCCATAGGAAGACTGTTTTCACCAATATCAAAACGAGGCAGTAGACTGTAGATAATTTTTTCTTCTTTACCGAACTGTACTATAGCCGGGCTCATTATATCTTCAGGCAGTATTGTATCCCCGAATATGGCTTCGGTTATGTGAGGGAAAACATCATTGATCAAAACTTCCTTATTCAGGATTAATACAGTAAAAACATCATGGTCCTCTGAATAGAGAGTCAGAGCGGGTATATCATTTTCAATACTGATAGTAAAAGATCCGTATTCAGGGAAAGCCGGATTAGTAATAATAGAAGAGGCCGTTTCTCTCCATTCATCATTTTCCAGAAGTTTGAACCTGCTTTGATCAAACTGGGTATAAACGGACTTATTCTCCGACATATCAATTCGGATTAATGCATCCAGAACTTCGGGAAATGGAGATTTATCAGCCCAGTATTTCATTCTTTTTTTCAGCAGCAGGTCCTGTTCTGCTTCAGGCAAATTAGAAGAGACATCGAAGAGCTCAGATAATACTCCCAGATTGATATCAAGCCTGTTATACCAGTTATAGGTATACTCTTCATAAAACTGCCTGTATTCGATCTCTCGATTTCTGCGTTCACCATCCTGCCACATCCCCAGCAATACCATTACCGTTAAAATGAGTACAAGATAAAGAATAGAGGTTCCCCTGGAATTCAGGACTGATTTAAGTCTGCTCATGGTTTCATTATAGAGCTAGAAAATGAACAGGAAAACCGGGGAGTTAGTGATTTAACATCCTTAACATCTTCTTTACAACTCCTTAATCCCTTTTATTTCAAACAACTGCAACATGGAAAAACTTAGGAGGTTACAGATGAAAATAAGATACTTACTACCTTTATGGCTTCTAATTCCCCACAGTCTGACTGCGGTTACTTTAGAAGAACTTTTCCAGAATGCCCGGACTAAAGATCAGTCTCTGGAAGCTATGAACGAAGAAGATATTCAAAGACTGAATCGATATAAACTGGAAGATCTGGAACAGGGATGGCAGTACGGGCTCTCCTCTGGAGAGATTGCCCATGAACAGTCGAGGAATGATGACAATACATTAAAACTTTCGGCTGCACCTTCTACTTCACTGACCCTACCCTATCCCCTGGAGACGAATATTACCCTGGGATCTCCCTTTATCCTGGACATGTCTGAAGGTACGGATTACTCAGTAACAGGAGAATTAAAAGTAAAACAGCCTCTCAATGGAATATTCGGAATAGAGCGTGATGAAAGACTGAAGATGGAACAGAGAGATAAAGAATCATTTGAGTCAGACCTGAACCGTTTCCGGCATTTAAGAAACCGGGAGCAGTCGGTGGTGAATCATCTAATTACAATCTACAACAAAGAGAAGGAGCTGCTGGACCTGCGGACCCAGGAATTGCGGAAATCTCTGGTTTGGGAGACCGCTGTCAGGTTCGGGACGATTGCCTCAGGAACCAAGGCTGAACTCACTCTGAAAATGGAGTTGAATAAGATATCCAGGGATAAACTTCAGCTTCAGCAGACAATAAATGAAGCTAAACAATCACTTGAATATCTGACAGGAGTCTACCTGACAGATCTACCGGAACTTCCTGATTTCTCACTGCCCGTCCTCCCGATGGATGAGAAGAGAATGGATGCGGCACAACTCAAACTCCAACGATGGGAAGTAGTGATAAAACAGAATGAATTACGTGAAACAAAATGGAGAGAACTTCCTCAGATTGCACTTACCGGCGGGATTGAGGCCAAAGGAGATCAGAAGGATGGAACAGCTTTCTCAGTCAATGACCAAAAGGGCAGCTTCGGCTTGGAAAGTATTGGTGAAACAGTAGATATCCGAGGTGGTGCTAAATTCGGAGAAAATGAGTTTGGTATCAACGGTAGTTTTTCATGGAAAACAAAAGACCGGCGAAAAGACCGTCTGGAAGAAAAAATCAAAGATTCAGAAGTAAAACAGCAGACCATGATCCTGGAAGATCTCTATCCTGACCATTTTGAGAAAGAGCAGGCAGTTATCACAAGGATCAATAATCTCCGGTTAAGGAAGAATAATACTGCCGAAGATTTCCAGATTGCAGAACAGGCTTTGAAGGAACAGAGCTACTCCCATGACAAAGGATTCATATCCGATATGGAGCTTGAGGAGAGCCGGATAGCACTGGATATTCTAAAATATGAACAACTGCTTCTAACTCTGGAAAGTGAAAATCTGCAGCTGGATATCGATAAGTACTATTTTACAGATGAAAGGAAGGACTATTAGAAAATGAGAAGGAAGAAAAACTCCAGAGAAAGAAGGCTGATTGCAGTCCTGTTAACTGCCTTACCGCTCCTGACCATTGGATGTTCAAAAAAGAGTGGAAATTTAACTGAACCTGACAATACCACCAGGACCTATAGGGTAATGAAAATCAAGGAACCTGGAACTATCCAGATAATAGGAAATATTGAAGCCGACAGATATTCCGAAATGGGCTTTCTGACCGGAGGGAAGATCCGTAAAATTCATGTTAAACAAGGACAGGATGTAAAAAAAGAAGAACTCCTGGCCGAACTTGAATCGGAACGGGATCTGCTTAACATCAAACTGAAAAAGGCTGAACTTGAAAAAGAGCTGTATTCGGGATCTCCCAGACAGGCGGAGATTATTAAACAGGAACTTTTAGCTTTAAATGAAGATCTGGAGAAAAAGAAAATTTTTGCTCCCTTCAATGGACGGATCGTCAATATTAAGGCTGTTGAAGGAGAGAACTTCCAGAACGAAAATGAGACATGGCTGATCAGCCTTATCAATAGGGAAAGAATGAAGGCCCTCGTAAATATTCAGGAACGGGATATTCCCAGAATTGCTGTTGGTCAGGCAGTTGAGTTCAGTTTTGACACTATCCCGGCGGAGGTATTTACAGGCAGAGTGTCTTCCCTCTCACCAGTGGGAAAAGTCATCAATGGATACGCGCAAATGGAAACTGAGCTGATAATGGAAAACCCTGATCCCAGAATATACCCCGGGTACTCATTTTCTGCTCTTATAGCAGTATCAGAAGCAAAGGAGATGCTTGTTCTGCCCCGGAATGTTATCGAGTGGAAGGATGACCAGATTTTTGTATCACTATGTGATGAGCCGGGAAATATAATTGAAAGACGGGAAATTGAAGCAAGTCCACTTAACCGTAATCAGGTAATGATCAATTCCGGCCTGAAGGAGGGAGATATGGTGACTCTACCGATAACGACTCAGGAATCCGACATGGGAATGCTGTTTTAAAGGAGATAGGAATGGAAAAAGATTCAAATGAAATTATTTCAATCAATAACGTCTCCCGCTGCTACACCATGGGAGAGAATAAGGTAATGGCTCTCAATGGTGTATCCCTTTCCATAATGAAAGGAGAACTGACTGCCATTATGGGGCCTTCAGGTTCTGGAAAGTCGACAATGATGAACCTGCTGGGTTGTCTGGATAAACCAAGTTCAGGGCAGATAAGTATAAACGGACGTTGTACAGCCGATTTGAATCCAGCTCAATTGGCAGTTTTGCGTAATAAAGAGGTCGGTTTTATATTCCAGCAATTTAATCTTTTGCCAAAACTCTCACTTATTGAGAATGTTGCCACCCCCCTGCTTTATGCGGGAGTTTCATCTGCGGAAAGGCAAAAGAAGGCAATAAAGGCTCTGGGTGAAGTGGGACTGGGTAATCGTCTCTCTCATAAACCCACAGAACTTTCGGGGGGACAGAAACAGCGGGTTGCTGTAGCCAGGGCACTGATCAATGACCCTGCTATTATTCTGGCTGATGAGCCAACCGGAGCCCTGGACTCCCATACCGGAGAAAAGATTCTATCTCTTTTTAAAGAGATAAACAGTAAAGGAAGAACAGTCATAATCGTTACACATGATCCAAAAGTCGCAGAGCAATGCGGCCGGACAATCCGGCTGAAAGACGGTGAGGTATTACAGGAATGCTGATTGAAAACATCAAACTGGCTTTTACGAATTTCTATGGCAGCAAGATGCGCACCTTTCTATCCCTGCTGGGAATACTGATAGGTGTGACATCTGTGATACTGATCACGACACTGGGAGAGAGTGCGACTGCCAATATACAAAAAGATATTGCAAAAGAGGGAATGGATCTTATTACTGCATATAGAGGATGGGTGGAACAGCCTCTTCCTGACATGTATGCCCCGGAGGTAGGTACACTGGCAGCCAAACAGGTAAGTGGAATCAAAAAAGTGTCTCCAGTTTTCTCGACAAATGCGATAACCTCATCCCTCTTCAAAGAAGCTGGAAGCGATATAAAGGTTGTGTATCCTGCTTTCTTTGAAATGAACAGACTGTCGGCTGCATCGGGAGACCTGTTTCCTCTCTCTGAACCTTACTTTGAAAAGGATATTGTAATACTGGGGAACGGTGCTGCCAGAGCTCTATTTCCTTATGGAAACAGTATAGGAAAAAAGGTGAATATCAACTTTGACAACGGCATTATCCGCCAATATGAGGTTGGAGCTGTTCTTACAAGCAGGGGTGGTGGAATGATGGAAGATTTTGATAATACCATCTACATGCCTTATGAAAACTATTCCCGGAAAGTCGGACAGATCAAGGAGGTAAGCAGTTGGATATTCCAGGTCCGCTCTCCCAAGGAGAGTCTAGCCGTTTCAAAGAATCTGGAACAATGGTTTCGAAGGTATGGAAATGAGCAGGATGCATTTTTCATCATGTCTGCATCCTCTGTCTCCAACATGTTTAAATCAATCACAAAAACTCTGAAAATGGTACTTGGGAGCATTGCAGGAATATCCCTGCTTGTTGGGGGTATCGGGATTATGAATATAATGCTTGTCTCTGTGACTGAAAGGATTAAGGAGATAGGAATCCGTATGGCCCTGGGTGCCTCTCCCCGGGATATAAGATCACAGTTTCTTATTGAAGCCGTCTGTCTGACATTTACAGGAGGTATTCTTGGAATTATGGCAGGGGCTCTGATTGGCTGGACTATTACGCATTTCCTGAAATGGCCATTTACCGCCTCGGTTCCGGTGTACATGCTGGCTATGGGTTTTTCGGTTACTGTTGGATTATTTTTCGGTCTATATCCTGCAATAAAGGCTTCCAGACTGGATCCTATTCAGGCCTTAAGCAGGGAGTGATCAATTCTCCAGAAAAGAGATTGCCCGGTGCCGAATAAAGGTATGGATGCTTCTGTTCTCCTCCAGCTTGCTATTGAGGAGAAAGCCTCCGGCCATTGATTTATGACCGCCTCCGAATCCCTTATCCTTCAGAATCGATTTCACCATGGCTTCCGCACTATGGCGAGGATCCATACTGCGAAGAGAGAACTTGATTCCCTCATTTCTGGGAGAGTAGGCAACGACCATATTTACCCCTGCAATGGAGAGAACGATATCTCCGGCAGCTCCCAGGAGTGAATCATTACAGTTATCCAGATAGAGAAAACCTATCTCATCATAAATCTCTACAGACTGAAATGCTTTGGCATAATCATTGAGATCATTCTTGGAGATCTGGTTCCCCTTCAACTGGGTGATCAGGGAGATATCAGACAGGCGATAGATATGGTAGAACATATTGATATCCAGCTCAGAAACTCCTCTTGAGAGATCACTGGTATCCATAAATATTCCGTACAGAAGTGCCGTGGCGACATTCCTGGGTATCTCAATCTTATTTTCAATAAAATAATCGGCAATAATACTGGAACAGGCACCTATTTCAGGTCTCAGGTCACTGAAGCGGTATCCGCCATCTTTCTCATTAATCTCATGATGGTCGATACAGGCCACTTCATCTGTCACCAGGTCGGTCACATTGGAATTATGCTTCTGAACATCAACAAGTACGGTCCAATCCTCTTCACCCAGGGTCTCTACTGATGAGGCAGGTCTAATCTCAATTCCGAAAAGTTCAAGCATCTTCAGAGAATTGGCCTTCTCTACCTCGTTTTCATATACGATGACAGAATCAATCCCTCGTACCTTGAGAAGATACTGAAGGCCGAAGGATGCTGCAATGGCATCGGGGTCTGGAACATTATGAGGCTGAATAAATACCTCATCCGGAGCTTGTTTAAGAAGGGCTGCTAATTCATCCAGTTTAGTCATAACATGAGCATATAACAGCTTGTCCGGAAAAACCAGAAATATCTTCCGACCCTGGAAGCATTTATGCAGCAGCGAGCTATTTATATGAATTTCAATTCCTGAAAATCTTTTTTATCTCAGATAAGACAGCAGAAATGGATAAGACATTAACAGGGAAAAGAGCAGAAGAATAGTATAGCCTCCCAGCTCTGCAACAAGAGAAACAGAGTTCAAGGCTCTACTATTCTCTTTCAGACCTAAGAACAATCCTTTTTTACCCCAGTAAGCCAGATAACCGGCCAGACTGACAGGAAAGGCCATCCCCACAGACATAATCAGAACTGCAATAATCCCCTGGCTCAGCATATTCAGGGTCAGAGAAAAAATAAGAATCATTATGGCACCCGGACAGGGGAAAAAACCGGAAATGATTACTGACAGAAGAGAAACTTTACCCCCCTTTGCATCATCATGCCCCTTTCTATGATGGTAAATAGTATTGAGCAGAAGAAACAGAGAGAATAGTGCCAGAAAAACAAAAGTCCAGCCTTCAAGCAGAATAGCCGCGGAATCCAGTTGTCTGGATAAGAGGGGACCTGCGGTATTACGAAAGATAAGAATAAGCAGAACGGCACAGCCTCCATGGAGTATGGACAATAGAACTCCTACGCCAAGAGGTTCATACCACTGAGCCCTCCGGCTGAGAAAGATGGAAAACACAACTGTTTTTCTATGCCCGGGACCGGCTGCATGGAGCAGCCCATATAAGAAAGAGAGACCGTACAGAAGCCACATCACAGTGGAAGAGTCTCCGGACTCACCGGCAATAAACAGATCAGCCATCCGCTCTCTTAGCGTCAACTGCCAGTCAATCAGAAAACCATAACCGGGACCGGGACTGGTCATTACAGGCTTTTTTTCATCGGGACTCCCCAGGAATGGGTTGGCAGAGGCTGTAATCGGGATCAACAAGAGGCCAAGAAATAATATATGCAGTATGACCCTTCTCTCTCTTTCAGAATTCAATATGAATCTCACTGGGAATGAAGGTTTGCAGTCCGGGAAACCATTTATCATAGGTAGTCATATCTGAAGTCGAGGCATAGGGATCGTAATATACCGGGTAATCCCGATTCTCTTTTATTGAAAATTCCGGATTCAGCAGTTCCGGATCATACTGCAGGGCAACCGGTGCTTTTTCATCGTATCGGACCTGACAGAAAAAGGAGTAATCATATACTGCGATATAAAGATCCCGGCCCTGATAATCATCAAGGGGAATAAAGAAGCTGTAGGTTAATACTCTGTCCCTGTATCGTGCAGTGAAATCTTCTACACCCTCAGGGATAAAACGATCCTCCCCTTCTCGGAAGAAAGCAAAATAGTGGTATTTCTCCAGATTACTGAAGGCAAACTGATATATCTCTTTCAGCTCTTCCTTATCAAATTCCCCATCTGCATTCAGATCATATCCCTGAATAATATCTGCACTGAAGTACTTATCAAAATCCCATTCCAGCTGAATACCAGAGAGGCTGTCACCATCCCAGTGAACGATACAGCGGTTTGTAATTGACATATGGGGATGAGCAGTCAGCAGCTGTGCCGCGCAAAAAAAGATGAACAATAGAAGACTTTTCATTTGGTGCATGTTAGATACATACACCAAAGGCTGACTCATAGACAAGGGGTTCCTATTTATATTCGCTTCAAAAAACTTCCGGACATTTTTTTACCATCCTCATAACAGAAGGGCCGTCATTCAAGGTCCTGATATCTTCAATTATCATCCACTTCAGATCTTTGGACTCAGAGCTTATCTGCAGAGCTTCATCAGAATCCGCCTCTATCAGAAAGCGGAGATCAAAATGAAAATGCTCCTCGAGACCCTTACGCTCAGGAATCAGATGTGCATCAATATCATATAAATCAGAAGAAAGAAGTCTGACAGATTTCAGACCCGACTCTTCAGAGGCTTCCCTGATAGCGGCAGTAAAAACAGTCTCACCCTCTTCAATATGACCGCCAAGCTGCAGCCATAGGTCCAACTTGGCATGATGGGTCAGGAGAGCCATATCCCTATTATGATTAATGATCCAGGCGGATGCTGTGAAGTGTCCAATTTCCTGAGCTCTTGTAAGGGAATCACCCTCAGCCAGGAAAGCCCTGAACAAATTTACAGAAGCCAGCTCTTCTGGAAAATCGGCGCTGTATTTATTCAGTAGAGAATCAATGGAGGCATTATTTTGCAGTTCAATCATAATGAGATTTTAATACAAACAGGCTATTTATCAAACTCAAGGCAATAATCAATTGAACCATATGGCGTAAACCTTTATTTGTAATCAGGATTATGCCTTCCAGGGTTGTCTTAAATAAAATTATACAAAAGATTGTCCGATTTTTTATATATGATATTACTGATCAAGTCTTTAATTAAACAAGCAATATTTCAGAGGAAGTAAGGTGAAAAGCCTTCACGGACCCGCCACTGTAAGGGAGCAACGCTGACTGCAAAACCACTGGTTAACACCGGGAAGGGCAGTACAGCAGGCCCCGAGTCAGGAAACTCTGGTACTGCATAATATTTTATTTCAGGCTTCGTGGAATAAGCCGGGATATATGCTCCAGGACAAATTGTTTTAATAATAGAACTTTGATCTTTATGCTATTCCTGTCTTTTTTTCCGGCCGCTAAGGAAGGAAAAATGAAAAAAAATCTTGGTAAACTGGCTCTTCTCTTTATGGTTCTCTTTGTTGTTGCAGGCTTCATGTCTTGTGGTAATGATCTGGTTGATGAACCCCTGGCAATTATCGGTAATTGGGACATAGGTTACGGCAGTACACTAACTGTTACAGCTACAAAGTTCACAAACACAAGTTTCGATGACTCTGTATTTTTCTCTTATGATATTGTTGTTATTGATAACGATGACTGGAATGCATCAGAGAGCGGTGAAGGCAGCTACGGTTTTATTGTAGTTAAGTGTACCACCCCTTCAATTTACACCCCTGAAGCAAAAGATAAATTCATGGTAGTCCGCTGGCAGAATCTTGAAAGCGGAGAGACAAGTACAATGGAATTCGCTGAAGGTTCCGACTACCCGGCAAATACATACTTTGATACTTATAATGAGGCAATGAGCGGTGCCACAGGAGCTGCCGGCTTCTTTGGATATTTCTCAACAGCAACTCAGCTCTAAGTGATAAGATTCTTTTATAGAGCAGTCCTGGCAGCAGGGCTGTTTTTATCCATACTCAGCTGCGGTTCAAATGACGGACCTACCTCACCCTACACTCCGGAAACAAATGACGAAGATTTAAAATCATGGCAGGAAGTCCTGTCTGAAGATCCATCATATCCTGACAATGTTTACCTGACAGCGTTTATTGAATGGTCACCCGGAGTCGTAGGTTCCTCCCGGCAAAACGGAGAATATACTGACAGCGAAGGACGCCCATTAGTACAATTCACACAGGATGCCCTTGGTCCTCCTGAAGGATCAGGTTCAAACACCAGCGGAGATGGAAGCAGCTGTCCCCTGGGAATAAACGGATGGGGGATATGGCAATTCGATCCCGGCTATGTCATCAAAGATGGCTCGGGTGATGATTTTATAACCTTTACCAAAACATTTGCCTGGGGCAGTACAGCCGATGGTCTCTGCTGCGAGCTTGCCTTTGTGGAAGTTTCAGAAGATGGAACAACCTGGTATAAACCGGCTTTTGAAACTTATGATATAAATCCTCACCCGGACACAAGTAATGAGAACTATGTTTACAGAAATGTATCAGGACTCCATGGCAATGAACCTTCCTGGGCCAATTTTAGAAAAGACATTCAGGCAGAAGAATTGACTATGGTGGATGGAGTTGAGAAGTGGGTAGAGATTAACGGCAAAAAAATCAGCAGATATTTCTCATCAGATGATGAAAATTTGGGCGGTGTCCGTTTTGATCTCTCAGACTTTGTACTCACAACAGATTCCACTGTCTCATGGCCTTCTGAGGGAGAGATGAGATATCTCAAAATCATAGATGATGAGAACATCCTCGATGGCCAGGACTATGCCAAGGACTGGAGCCTGGGAGCTAATTTAATGGCAGCCATGGGAATCAACACAGCCCCTGCCGGAGGTAGCTGACAGGTGATACTCAATGGCAGATTAAAAAATATATTTATTATATTGATCCTCATACATACTCATACTACTGCGCTCTTCTCCGAAGACATAATCGTAATAGAAGAAGAGAAAACAGAAACCGATAATGAAGCCGGGCAGAAAACAAGTATTGAAAGAGAATTATGGGAACGCCGTGGTGCCAGAACTGTAGCTGAGGCCATAAATCTTTCTCCCGGAGTCACCATAACCCGATCCGGTACGACACTTGAACCTGCGGCTGTAAGTATCAGAGGTTCAAATGGGAAACAGGTTCTGATTCTTGTTAACGGGATTCCCCAGAACAACGGAAAGGGAGATCCCGTAAACCTCAATTCTTATTCTCTGACCAATATTGAAAAAATAGAAGTTATCAGAGGTGGTAACTCTGCGGTCTATGGCGAGGGGGCCATGGCTGGTGTAATCAACATTGTGACGAAAGACGAACCGGCCTATGTCCCGGAAGCTGAGCTGTTCCTCTCTGCAGGAGCCTTTCAGACCTGGAGAGGAGGCGGACGGGTCTTTGGTCCCTTAAGCCGGAGTGGTTCCCTGAGAGGCTCTCTTGCAGCCGAAGGAAGATACACAGGCGGGGAGTATGATTATCCCGGTTCTGAAGGAGATCTTGTCCGGACCAACAGCAAAGGCTGGGCAGCAAACGGACGCAGCGGTCTGGAATGGAATCCCGGCGGCTCTGAAGAGCATCTCCTCTCTTTGGACGGAAGCCTCTATTTCAGCGAAAGAGGAGTCCCGGGGATAATGGAGTTTCTGACTCCCGAAGCCGAACTTGAAGAATCAAGAAAGGATGCTTCTGTCAGTTACAGACTCACAGCATACCCCGGATTTCTCAGTCATCTGAAACTGAATACCTCATTTTCGTTTCTGAACCAGGAGAGCCATTATGAAAACCCGGCAGCCTCTGTGGATGAAGAACATGAAAATATCGGAATAAGCGGGAGCTCGGAGCTCTCCGGTCTGATTGAAAAAGGGAACTGGAAATTCACTCCTGTTCTTGGAATAAAACTCACAGGTGACAAGCTCGAATCTTCAAGTCTCCGCAGCAGTAATGGAACAAGTCTGCCGGGTACTGCATCTCAGAATTCAATGTCATTATTCTCAAGAATTGAGAGCAGCTATAAAAACTGGTCTGTTACCCCGGCCCTGCGTTGGGACTTTTCCGAAAGCGAATATGTGGGCTGGGAAAAACAGGATGATAATAAGGGAACCTGGTCTGTAACGACCTCCTATTCTCCCGGAACTTCCGACATAATTAAATTCAAAGGAAACACCGGAACATCCTACCATAACCCCGGGTTTGATGATCTTTTCTGGAGCAGTGGCTCCTTTGCCAGCGGCAACCCTGATCTTCTTCCCGAAGAGAGCTTCAACTGGGATCTGGGAGTATACTTCGGCCCGGCTGCCGGTTTCACTGTATCTTCTGTTTTTTATCAGAACTTCAGTACAAACCTTATTCAATGGCTCCCCTCTCCCGGTGGAACCTGGCGGCCCGTAAATATCGGAAAAGCTAAAATACAGGGTCTGGAGAATATGCTGAGCTGGCTTATACCCATCAAAAAAGGTTCACTCGGTTTTACAGAACTGAGAGGAAGCTATACATGGATGCAGGCTGTAGAAGATATGGACGGTTCGGTTCATCAGGGGAATCAACTGCCCTACAGACCGATGCATACAGCAGACCTTTCTCTCTCATACAGCCTTAAACAGACAAGCCTGACTCTCTCTTCCAGGTATATGGGATATCGTTTTACCAATATGGCAAATATAAAATACCTTGATGACGTATTAACCTTTGATACAGTTTTTAAGACTGGATTGAAGAACGGTCTTTATTTCAATGCAGGCATATTAAACATAACCGATATCCAATATACAGATAAACTTGGATACCCCGTTCCAGGACGTGAATGGACCATCGGCGGAGGATATAAATACTGATGAAAGCTTTCCGGAAAACATTCTTAATAATGCTCCCCTTTCTCTTTGTGATTATCTCCTGTAAACCGGAAATTGAATCCGAATATCAGGAATTCTACAATCAAAATTACAGCCATGTTCTCTTTATTCTGAGCGGAACTGCAGAATGTCTTGATGCCTTCAGCCCTGATGACGACAGGGTATATACCAATCTTCAGACAGTGGGGCATAACAGCGGCAGCGAAGCCTGGCCAAGTGACCTTTTTATCAGGGACAGCAGCATTTATACCATATGTTCCGGGCAGAATGTAGTTGAAAAATATGATGCCCTCTCTCTTGATTACCTTGGAAAGATCTACCTGAAAAACGGATTCAACCCTCTCCTTCTCAACCCTGTCGGTGATGAAGGTCAGGCTGTTGTCAGCGGATTTGCAAGTGATGAAATTGTTATGGTCAGCCTTGAGGATCTTACAATGACAGGCAGTTTTTCATCTGTGTATGAAGAAGTGACTTTAGCTGATGGTAGTCATAGAGAGAGTAAAACTGCCCCTACAACAAAAAATGCTGTTGGTGATAATCATTTCCGTTCTCCCAGCGGCATAGCAGCAACAGCTGACACTGTTTATGTCAGCAATGTCCGTTATGACAGCTCCATACTGCTAACCAACGGTTCGGGAGATCTGATCAGCTATGATGGAGCAAATGTAAGAGCCGCCGGATCATTCAGGGAAGCAACTCTTTCGATATTTTCAACGGATACATCAAATCAGACCACAACATTGGTCCGGGAGCTGAACCTGGATGATCTTTATACTCAATTAAGCGGTACAGATTACTTCCCCGGAAATGGCCTGAACCCTCAGTCACTGTTTGTTCTCAATGGAAAACTGCATGTTGTCTGCACTGGAACAAACGGAGGAGAGGAGAGACGCTACACAAGTGGAGAATATCGTCCTGAAGGTTATGACCTGGGTGATCCTATCCCTGGAACAGATCCTGATGACGGACTCATTCTTGTTATGGATATTTCTGATGCTCAAAATCCTGTTTTAGAAAGTGTGATAAGTATCGGAGGTTCACCTGTTGGATTCCGCTCATCCCGGGACAGCAGCAGAAATGTACTCTATCTGGCCGGAGTGGGAGGAATTCAATCTTACAATTATTCAACAGAACAGATTCTCCATGGCTCATCAGATCCGATATTGGCGGGTAGTGATCCATCAAAGGATTATTACTCATATATTCTGTTTGAGGATGACATCCTGTATATTTCCAATTTCACTAACAACAGCCTGAACAGGATTCAGGTATTAAATGATGGAACTTACAATTTACTGGATTCAAAAAGCTCCAGCGGTGGACCGGGCGCATTAGCCTTCTACACTAAATAAAGAAGTTTTAAATGAGCCGGAATGAGAAAGTCTTCTTAAGTTTCAGACCGGCATTTTCTTTGCTGAACCGCCAGCGTTTCTTCACCGTATCAAGTACAGCCTGATCCAGAACCTCATAACCCGAACTCTGATTTATCTCTATAACATCAGGTCGGCCCTTACTGTTCACAGTAAAATGGATCTGAACATCACCTTCCCATCCCATCTGCTTTGCTCTTGCAGGATAAACAGGTGCTGGAATTCTGATATTACTCAGGGACATACTTTCTAGATCAGAATATTCGTCTCCCGGTTGAGAGACTGGAGAAATCGGACTTGCGGCATTGCGTTCTGAGTCAGTCAAAACTGACTCAAGACCAGGAGTCCCCTCCTCAACCTGAGAAACAACCTGAGGAGCAACCTGCGAAACGTCATCAACTATTGGAGATTCAGACTCAGAGACCAACGGGGCGTCCACCACCGGCTCAACCACCACCGGCTCAACCGCAACAGGCTCAGGAGTCTCTTCAACGACAGGAAGCTCTTGAATCGAAGGTCCGCCACTCTCCACCAGATGACTTATGACATTCCGGAATTCGATCTGTACAGATTTAAATTCCTGAGCTGCTGACACAGGTTTTCTGACATTGTAATTATTCAGAACCCCAAACAATACACCATGCAGCAGCAGGGAGATTGCAAGGGCTTTCACCAGGGGTTCTTTAAATACAGAGACAGAAATCATTTATATCCTCAGGAATAGGCAGCCTTCATGATCTCGATTGTATCTTCGACTGCCAGGGTTTTCCGGTCCATCTCATAGAGTCCGCCCATTGCGTGATGAGCATTCTTAGCAAGGGCCGGGATTTCGTCTTCCATAATACCATAATCAGACATCTTGAGGGCAGACACACCACAGGCTTTCTGCATCTTTTTCAGGGCAGTGATGAAGTCTTCCGACCGATCTCCAGGCTCACCCATAACCTTTGCCATATCCATCAGTCTTTCAGGACAGATTTTACTAAAATATGTGAAATAGGACTCCGAAAGCATGATCAGACCTGCACCATGAGCCAGTTTAGGATAGAAGGCACTCATGGCATGTTCCATGGAGTGTTCTGAAGTACAGGAGGATGTGGATTCAACCATTCCAGACAGTGTATTAGCCAGAGCCACATCAGTGCGGGCATCCAGATCATCACCATTTTTGACGGCTTTGGCGAGACTCTTATACAGAAGCTCTATACTCTTCAGAGCAAAAGCATCACTCACGGGAGTGACAATATTGGCAATATACCCTTCAGTAGCGTGAAAAAAGGCATCAAATCCCTGATACGCTGTAAGGTGGGGGGGGATAGAGAGCATCATCTCAGGATCGACAATGGAGAGAACAGGAAAGGTAGCCTCAACACCGAATCCGACCTTTTCCTTCAGTTCTTCATGAGTAATAACAGTCCATGGGTCTGCTTCTGTACCTGTACCTGCAGTTGTGGTTACAGCCACAATAGGGAGAATCTCTTTTGTAAAAGACTGACCCTTACCGCTTCCATCACTCACATAGTCCCAATAATCTCCGGGATTATTAACCATCATGGCAATACTCTTGGCGGCATCAATACTGCTTCCACCACCCAGTCCAAGGATAAAGTCACAGCCCTCTTCCCGAGCCATGGCAGCTCCTTCCATTACATGAGACTTAATGGGATTGGGGAGAATCTTGTCAAACACAGCAGATTCGACACCGTTCTGTTTCAGAAGCTCTTCAACCTTCTGCAGATAACCGAACTTCCGCATGGACGTTCCCGATGATATTACGATAAGAGCTTTCTTACCGGGAAGACTGTCAGTTCCCAGTTTATTGATTGATCCCGCACCGAAATGAACTCTGGTGGGAATATAGTAGCTGAAATTATTCATATGAATCTCCTGGAAATGATTATACTATGGACCTTGAAGGATCTCATTGATCTCCCGCCTCAGTGCATAGGAGTATCATTATTAACCATTCTAGAACCTCGAGTCAGCTCTAAGTCAATATACAATCTTGTTTTTTTATATTTCCATCCCTAAGATAGACAAATGACAAATACAGAATCAAATGCATATTCCATGAAAGAAGTGAAAGATCTGACAGGACTATCAGACCACACACTGAGATACTATGAAAAAGACGGCATCCTGGCAGAGATCAGAAGACAGAAAAATGGGCACAGACGTTATGAGAAACAGGATCTGGACTGGCTGGATTTTGTGATCTGCCTGAGATCAACAGGGATGCCCCTTTCTACTATCCGCAAGTACAGAGAACTGATGGAACAGGGCGATTCCACCGCAGAAGAGAGAAAAGACCTCCTCCTTGAGCAGAAAGAATCTTTGCTTGAGGAAATCACAACACTTCAGGACTCATTAAAACGGATCAGCTTCAAAATTGATTATTACGATCAGCTCTGCAGCAAGAATCCCTGACCTGCAGCAGATAAAAACATGAACATGTATATTTTTATGTAGCGGATTCGGGAATTCAGTTCTATAGTGATCTTGGAACAATATCCTGGAGGTATATATGCTGAATCAACCGGAAGTCACAGCTCAGGCATTGGCGAATCTACGCAAACTGGATAATTTCAACTGGATTATGGTTGTCTGTCTGGCCTTCGTGCTCTATGTGTACATGACTGCTATTGAGCACAAAAAATGGAATCAGATAGCTGCAGGACTGGCACTTTATGGAGTCCACTGGTTTGTAGAAATAGTGAATGCACTTATCCAGCATATATGGGGCCATGCTCTGTGGACAGCTACAGGGGGAACAAGCTTTCTGATCCTCGTGGGTGTGGGAATCGAAATCAGTTTTATGTTTTGTGTTGCCGGACTGATTCTGTCAAAAGTACTTCCTGAAGATAAGAATATGAAGATTCTGGGTATAAATAACAGGATAGTATTTGCCGTGGCTAATGCATTCCTGGTTGCCCTCATTGAGGTTCCCCTTGCGGCATCTCCGATCTTCCACTGGGTTTACCCATGGTGGGGCATGATCACGGTCTGGATCTTCATCTATATTCCCTTCTTTCTGGCAGCCTTTCTCTGCTATGACGCAAAACCAAAGACCAACAAAATATTTCTGGGCTCACTATATGCTCTGAATCTGATAATGATGCTGATATTTGTCCCATTGGGATGGATCTAGAATAAGAATAAACCGCCCCTTCCGGGGCGGCAGATTTAGATCTCCACTCCGATAAACTTCTTTACCAGAATACCGATCAGGAATGAGATTCCTGCAATACCCAAAGAAATTCCAGCCATCTCAAAAAAGCGTTTACTGAACACATAATCTTTGGCAACAGAGATATAAAAGTTAAATGCAAAAATAATAAGAACAGCAACAGCCAGAGTCACCCCCAGGCAGACAAAGTGATTGGAAAAGATAAAGAATGGCGCCACCAGAAGAATGACAGTAAAGATATATGCCACACCTGTGTAAAAAGCAGATTTGAGGGCATTGTCACCACCCTCATGACGGGTGGCAAGATACTCACTGGCCGCCATTGAAAAAGAAGCACTGATTCCGGTGATCAATCCTGTAATTCCGATCAGATCAGTATTCTGAAAGGCAATTGTATAACCAGTTAAAGCGCCGGTCAGTTCAACAAGAGCATCATTTAAACCAAGAACAATAGAACCAATATATTTAAGACGCTCTTCATCAAGCATGTCCATAAGCTCTTTTTCATGGCGCTGTTCATCTTCTACAATCTCATCCATAAAGGCCAGAGATTTATCTTCTGCTCCATAGGCTTTAACAGCCTGATTCTCACTCTTTTCAAGAAGCTTTATACCGAAGGTGATCCCGAAAATACGGATAAACCAGAGATTCAGAAGAACCCTGAATACTCTTGGCTTGAGATCCTTCCCGGTCACCGTTTTCAGGCGGCTGTAATGTTTCAGCTCATCTTTAGCCATAAGCCGAAGGGTTTTTTCATTGTTTTCATCTTTTACAAGATTGGCAATTTTATTGTAAAGGACATGAGCATCGCACTCGTCCTGCTGTTCAGAGATTAACCGTTTCATTGTCTGCGAATTTATTGTCATAAATTTCCTCATATACTTTTAGTGATACACAAATTATAGGGAAATCGTGAAGACCCTTAAAGGCATAACTGAATAAATGTTCTTTTAATAATAAAAAAGAAACAAATTTAATGTATAGTATTGTTGTATGTTATATCACTTAAAATAGGGGAATATTTTGAAAAAGATAAACAGACTCTTAATAATAGCAATAACAGTGAGCACCCTTGCCGGATGTTCCATGTTCAACCTGATCACAGGTTCAGGTGATGCAGTTGATACAAATTACGATTTCAACAGCTTCACAGCCGTTTCCATTAATGAGACCTGTGATCTGACAGTAGTTCAGGGAGACACATTCTCTGTAATAATCACCACCGATGATAATATCGCCGACTACCTGGAAGTCACAGAATCAGCCGGTACTGTATCCATTGCTCTGAAGTCCGGAAACTCCTATAACAATATAATTTTTGAAGCTTATATCACAATGCCTGTACTAAATGGACTGAGTGCAAACGGAGCCTCCGAAGCCGATGCTTCCGGATTCAGCAGCACCGAAACAATCACAGTGTCAGTGAATGGTGCCAGTGAAGTAGATATGGCATATACCAGTACTGCGGCAATCAGCGCATCTGTTGATGGAGCCAGTGATCTGATTTTCAGTACCCAGACCATCACCGGAGGTGTTAACCTTGACTGCAATGGTGCAAGCAATCTTGAGTTCAGCGCAGCAAATGGAAGCAGTAATGCAGATGTAAACTGTGATGGTGCCAGTGAAATAGATATGAGAGACTTCACAGCCAACAATGTTGTTGTAGAAATAGACGGCGCGAGTGATGCATGGGTCAACCTGACAGGGACCCTCTCCGGTTCAGTGCATGGAGCATCAGAGCTTAGATATAGAGGCACATTTACCATGGGAAATCTGGATGTGGAATTTGCGTCCAGTGCCGGTAGTTTTTGATTATTATAAAATCAGGTGATATTAATAATTCACCTGATTTCAAAGAAAAAATTTAGAACCCGTAAATGTATATACAGGGCTTGAAAATATAACTTCATCTCCAGAATCATATACTTCAAACCTCCAATAATAAGTTCTTCCAAATGTTAGAGTTGGAAATTCAGATTTATCGATATAAGAAAGGAGTCTTGTATCTGCACCTGTAAGATTGCCAAATTTATCATATACCGGATTAAGATATATTTCTATTTGACTTCTACTGGTTAAACCTATATAGGCCTTAAAATAGCTTCTTGAAGTGTATGCCTTTGATGAATATGCCCATGTTAAATCTCCAGTAAGATAAGACCCACTGGAAGGATAAATTGATGATGGGTAAATAAAATACGTATCATCAGCATCTGGAACTGTTGCACTGGATGCATTACCTGCACTATCAATACCTCTAAACCTAATAGTCTGATCATTTCCATAACTCATTACTGTCGTACCAGGGTAAGTTCGCCATGTGCTGGAACCATTAATGCTGTATTGGTAAGTGACAATATCTGAGTTAGTTGAGAATGTATAATTGGGTAGAGTATCGGAAGTAGGGTTCTCTTCTGCAACATCAGTTATTGATGGACCTGTATGCACTGGAGTAGCCGGGGCAACAGTATCTCTATGAATGGTTCTGGGGCTAGATGAAGTCTCATTCCCTACGTTATCAATAGCAGTAAGAATAATTTCATATTCTTCTCCCTCTGTTAGAGGAGTAGTAACTGTAGCACTGAGTGTATCCCCATTAGTAAAATTCAATTGCTCATCCGAGACATCGCTGCCTTCATACTCAGACCAACTGATACTAGCTACACCTGATGAAGAATCAGTTACTGTCGCTGAGATTGTAGGATTTCCACCATTAGCAATATTTCCATAAAGGATATCCCAGTTTATTGAAATAACCGGTCCTATGCTATCATGAATCGTTGATGCACTCTCAATCCTCGAAACATTGGCTGAGCGGGCTTCATTGATCATTCCGTCACGGAATTTAACATACAGTGAAGTCTCTCCATTAACAGCCTCGATAGGCACACCTATAACTTCCATGGGATTACTTGTTATTGCAATCCAGTCCGTACTCGCATTCACAGCATCACTGGAAGTGGCGATCGCATAAAAAGTAGCCCCCTCAGAAAAGAGGTTCACCGTTACCGTTCCACTAGAATACTCATCTTCTATCTCAACATAACCACGAGGATCATCATTGGTCGTAAAACTCCAGGACATACTTTCTCTGAGCAGACTGCCATCTGTCCCTTTCAATCCCTCAATAATCTCAACCGTGTACTGTTCCAGACCATCAAGATATGGATTCGCGGCAATTGTCAGAATATTTGAAGATTCATCAAAATCATATTCCAGTGTTTTTCTGTCTGAGGCAGCACCAAAGACATCCCCCTCTGCATCAAGGATTTTTACAAGCTCAGCAATACTTTCCATATCAATGGTTCTGTCAAACTCTATCCTCACCTCTTCTCCGGGGTTCGTAAAAAGCTGATTCTCATCGGGAGAGATACTCACGATTTCAAGATAGAGATCATTGGCGGCTTTTACATCGTCTTCGAGCTTATCAAGCAGAGCGGTGGGTGCCTTACACGAGGCTGCAAGCAATAGAATAATTAATGGGATTATCATTTTTTTCATTCTTCGCTCCATTCATCAATTTCACGGTTCTGGGCAGATGAAGCCCGGCCGATACCTGATGTTCCCAGATGGGAGATATTTTTTGCTGAATCAGGATTAATAGCAGCCAATGTGGCCAGTGCGGCGTTGGCAGTATCATAATCTTCAAGTTCTGAGCTGACTCGGGCCAGACCGACAAGTGCATTTTCACTGTCCGGTTTAACTGCAAGAGCCTTGCTGTAATAACGGGATGCCTGATCCGGATCTTCCAACAGGTAATAGATATTACCCATATTCATCAGACTGGGATAAAAATCCTTTTCCCGTATTACTTTATTAAACCAGGTCAAAGCATCGTCATAGAAACCATAACGGGCGTATGTAACACCCATCTTGTTGTAGAGGATGTGTGATTTACCATCTTCCTGAATCTGACGGTTGATAGAGGCGACCTGTCCGTTTATTTCCAGCTTAAGGAAACGGTTCAGTTCTTTTTCATGCTGCTCCAATACTTCATTGGGATTCGGGAGATAGGCGATTCCTACAGATTCATATTCGGCCGGAGGGTAGTACTCCCAGGCTTCTCTTACCGGGAAGAATCCATACTCTCCATTATTCTCTCTGATCTGACGGGCGCCAATCTGCCATGAATAAAGAAATCCGTCATCAACAAGGGTTACTTCAACCGGCAGCCATGGTTTTCCATCCACATACAGAAGGTTATCTGCACTTGGGAATTTTCTCTTTGCCTGCTGTTCACTGAGGCCCAGCTGATAGGCAACGTAGATATGCCCTGGAATTGTTATAAATGCAGCAGGGATACCGGAGGCTTCGAGCATGGAGGCATACAGGACCGAAAGGTCGTCACAGTCTCCACCCTGGGAAATCAGAGTCTGCTGAGGGAACTGAATGTAATCCACAACCAGCTCATTGGCTGACAGTTCGGTGTAGGCTGATGAGGGATCAACGACATAACCTAGACCATAAAGGGTCATGGCCTCAAAGAGCCCCATTCCTATCTGGAAATTCTTATCCAGAGCACCCACAGCATCGCGTCTCACCTTACCGGAGACACTTCTTGCATAACTGTAAACAAGGGGATTATTGGCTGTAACAAAGCAGGCAGCCTTTCTGTCATCATCCCAGGTCATGGCATTCTTATTGTTAATATAAACAGTCAGAGGAACCGACTCGGAATATGTTTTACCGTAGTATTCATACTCCACAGTAATTTCTCCGGCGACCTTCAAGCCTTCATTAATCTCAAAGATTCTCGTTGTAAACAGCCCCTGGAGAGGAATAGTTTCTGAGTCTCCCTTGGCCATGGTGTGAATTACTGTATCTGAATACTTTGGCTGATCCATATATTGGGGAACATAAAAACTGGTTCTGATATTTCTGATCTTCTCTGAAGAATTGTTTGTCAGCAGAACATCGCCCAGTGGATTTTCATCATACCAGGTGTAATACAGGGGATAGATCTCAGTGGTATTCGGGGTAAAATGGAGATCCGCACCCCTGGAACCGCTCTGAAATTTATATCCCAGTCCCAAAGAGATGGCGACTCCCTGATAAATTGTCCCGATGGATGATTGTCCCTGAAGATAACGAGCACCTACTCCCAGATCTACAGTGGGAGATAAACGGAATTTCACATCTGTTCCCGCGGTATAATAGGGGAATAAACCGGATTCATCCTGATACATTCCTAAAGAGGCGCCGCCCCCTCCCCAGGCTCTTAGTATGGTCCGAGGTAATGGACTGATCTTCACACCCGCATTGGCCCCAAAATTGAACATACTGAAAATGGTACTTCCCGCATTAATGGGAAGAACTCCATACTCAAGTTGAGGACCAAAATGGAGATATTTAAGGAAATTATCAGTCTTGAGATTAAATTCACCCTCCAGCAGCACTCCACCACCGAGAGAAAAGTTCTGTACGCCATCAGTGGCGGGTCCTAATGGAACCATCATCGTTGGCTGTGTCAGAATAGTAAAAGGACTTTCAGCCTGAACAAAGAAAACTGATAGAAAACACATGAGAAGGGTAAAGAATAATACTTTCTTCATAATCATTCCTATTCTTGTGCAATATTATTTTATAACATACTACCACAGAAGGAATTTCTCAACTTTCCAAATCCTGAAATCAAACAAACCCAGAGCTATTTAACTGTTTTTTTGAATATTTGATTAACGGTTTCAGTCTCTGGTAAAAATCCAGTTTCCACCATCACTCAGATCATTACGGAATTCATAATTATAGGTAGGAGTATTCTTTAAAACATCAGGATTAAGTATCTTTTCACTCAGTATTCGTCGCAGCATCTCGCCTCGGGCTGTTTTTGCATACATGCCTACAGTTCTGTATCCCGATGCGGATTTATCCTTGAAATGGAAATTAATAATTCTGCAGTTCAGGCTCTTTTGGTTGATAGTTTTTGAATACTCAGCTGAAGCCAGGTTGATAACAACTTCATCTCCCTGATTTTTCATATTCTCAGCAAGAGATTCAGTAATACGGGGCTTCCAGAATGCGCTAAGATTCTTTGCATCCCCTATGGAAAGTGCAGTTTTCATCTCCAGCCTATAGGGGGAGATCAGGTCCATTGGAGACAGCAGCCCGTACATGCCCGAAAGGATGCAGAGATGATTCCCGGCAAAAGCCAGACTTTCCTTATCCAGGGTTCCCGCATCAAGTGCCAGAAAGGATGTTCCCGAGTAGGTAAACAGTGCAGGCTTCCCGGAATGTCCGTCAAAATCTCTGACTGCAATGTAAGTCTGATCAGAGAGAGGCTCACTCATCTTCATCAGCGTCCCCAGTTCCTGGCTGCTGAAGTCTTTCAATATGTTGTTGAGCATACGGGCTTCATTAAAAAAGCGGGGAGTTGTGTTCGGGAGATCTGCTGAGACAGGCAGACCGCGGGATTCAAAGTTCATCTGTTTGGTAGGAGAAAATAGTATCTGCATAGGAGACTTACATCATCTTCATGGTGCCTTTCCACAGCTGGACAGGAGTGACAAACAGGGCGGCTCCCTGCTTCTTATCCAGATCTCCGGTGATGGATTCGATCCCCTCTACAATGCTGTCGATGGAGGACTTGGGAATGAGAGCCTGCAGGGTTTTACTGCTGTTGGTTCTGTCATTCATAAATCCAAGGAAACCGGCGAAGAGGGGTACATTGGAAATGTACTCTCCCATACCATAGGAAT
Organism: Oceanispirochaeta sp. M1; assembly: GCF_003346715.1. Taxonomy (NCBI): domain Bacteria; kingdom Pseudomonadati; phylum Spirochaetota; class Spirochaetia; order Spirochaetales; family Spirochaetaceae; genus Oceanispirochaeta; species Oceanispirochaeta sp. M1. The sequence goes on along the minus strand of NZ_QQPQ01000014.1, from coordinate 82,770 downwards.
CTGCAATATTGGCACCTTCAATACCCTTCTGCAGGAACATTTCCAGAATGTCATAAATCAATTCTTTATCAAAAAGGATAAGAGTCAGAAGACTCATATCCTCTTTCTGTTTCAGAGTACTGGTCCCTTCGGGATTAGCCCTTGAGATAAATGCCTCATACAGTGCCAGCTCTGTGGGTGCAGCCAGAATTTCAGGTCTCACACCGGGAAGAGAGAGGGTTCTTGAGATATTAGCCAGAACTTTTAGATGACTGGCGGCCTCCCCTTCGGGAGCAAGGATCATAAAAAAGAGACGGGCTTTCTTACCATCAATGGATTCATAATCAATACCTTTCTGGCTTGTGGCCATAGAGATTACAAACTGTTCCAGACCGGGAACCTGAGCATGGGGTATTGCCAGCTGGCTTCCGATCCCAGTAGAACCTTTTTCTTCTCTTTCATTCAGCCTCTGCAAAAGTATAGTGCGGTCAACTCCTGAGGCTGCTGGATGCTTCATGGCCAGATCGGCCAGAGTTTCCAGGACATCCTGCTTACGTACATCGCTGATATTTGCTTTACAGCTTTCTGGGTGAAACATGCTTTGCAGGTCCATCTTATACCTCCATATTATTGCCGCGGATCAAAGCGAACTTTGAAATGGGCGGTCCGAAAATTTCATTAACAAAAACCGACATCAGAATGATGCTGTTGAGCGATGTGATAGCAATTACAACTTCTGGAGCCACTTCGGGTCCCATATGCATTCCCGATACAATATCCATCAAACCGATGGCCACACCAGCCTGAGGCAGCATACAAAATCCAAGATATTTTTTTATCCTGGGTTCCGATTTGACGATTGCACAACCTGCATAGACTCCACCGTATTTCCCCACGGCTCTGAAAAGAATATAGACAGATCCCATCAGAAGAATCACAGGGTTCAGAAACTGAGTGGGATCCAGCTCCATCCCCGCCAGAACAAAGAACATGGCATATAAGGGAGGAGTCAGGGGCATCAGGATATTAAAGATTCTATGATTACGGGGTGACAGGTTGATAAGAACAGTTCCTGCCGCCATATTTGTGAGAAGAGGAGACATTCCCAGTCCCATTACCAACACGGTCATGGTAAAAAAGAATCCCAAAGTTACAATGAGGGTTTCATTATCATTGTGTCTTTTACAGGTGGCTCTATGTATCAGATAACCACCCAGGGCACCGATTCCGATCTCCAGCAAAATATGGGCTATGGCAGCCATGGCACCATGATTCCCGCCTGTGATACCCAGCATGGAACCGGCAAATGAAAACACCACTGAAAACAGAATCACACATCCCGCATCATCCAGGGCGACCACACCGTAGAGCATGTCGACAAATTTACCGTGGGCTTTAAGATTCTGCACAATATGGACTGTTGCAGCAGGAGCCGTGGCAGATGCAATGGCACCGGCCAGCATGGCTACAGGAAAGGGCAGCTTCAAAAATGTAAGTGCCAGGGTAACCATGGTAAAAGTGGCTAGAATCTGAACCAGAGTTATTATTGAAACATCCTTACCAAGACGCTTCAGCTTTGATAATGAAAATTCTCCACCGATTGTGAGAGCAATAAGTCCCAGTGCTATATGTGTAAAGATTCCAAGGCTCTCTTCCACTTCATGAGGAACAATATGGAGAAAGGATTTCCCGATAATAAGACCGGCAAAGATATAACCCGTGATCTCGGGAAGTTTAATAAAGCCGGCAAGACGGCCCAGGTAGTAACCCGCAATAAGAATCATCCCGGCTGCGAAGAGAGGATGAAGGTGCAGATACTGCCATAATTGCTGAAATTCATTGATAAATTCGTTCATGGTTCGACAAGTATAGGGTCTGGATTAATCCCTGTAAACAGGAAATATTTTTTCTTGGTCTGTCCATATCAGTTGAAATGGTTTTTGCATCCCGAATACCTTAGACTATAGGTTTTGGAGTATATATGAGAATAAATATAATGCTGTTTTCACTGTTCTTTCTGCCATCCGTACTGATGGCGGGAGAGATAAACACTGACCGGAAGAATATCGCCATAGATGGGTATGATGCCCTTGCCTATCATCTGCAGAATAAGGCAGTGAAGGGAGTCAGTAAGTTCAGCATTGAATGGAAAGGTGCTGTCTGGTACTTCAGCAGCAGTGAATACAAGGAGCTGTTTAAGGAGAATCCAGAAGAATATGCCCCCCTCTACGGGGGACATTGTGCAAACGGCCTATCAGATAGACATAAGGTGTACGGAAATCCTGAAATCTGGCTGCTTCAGGAAGGAGAGCTGTTTTTCTTCTACAGCCGAAGGGGACGCCGGGCCTGGATTGCTGAAACTGATACAAAAAGACAACAGGCCGACGAGTACTGGAGATTAGTCCAGTTCGACTGAGGCTATATAATTTATCAGCTCTCTGTCTGCCTTGAGAATGGCAGCCTGTTTCTCCTCAACCCGTGAATTCAGATTCTGTATATCTTCTTCCTGCTTTTCCAGCTGTGCCGCATATTTGGCAAACAGATCAGACTCCTGATCCAGAACTTTCATATTTTCACGGACTCGGTTCTGATCTCTCTCCAGCCTGCTGATCTGAGCAGTGAGAGAAGAGGATTCTGACCTCAGCTGCTCAGACTGCCTCTTTAATGAAGACATCTTCTGAAAAGCCTCTTTCATCTGTTTGGATAGATTACCCCATTCCAGATAGTAGGAAAAATCATTGATTGAAAGATTTCTAAGACCGTAGTCTCTGGAGATAATATACTCTTCCTTCACGAGTATGGGATCGTCCCAGCTTTCCAGAGTAAAGCGGTAAGCAGTGGGAGTTTCTTCATCAATTTCAGGATTCTCGGTTAAAGACCAACCGCTCTCTTTAGGATGGATCAGAATAAGCTCTTTCTCCTCTCCGCTGACAGTGTAATGACTCTCCCTCTCCATCTTATCAACTCTCTCCAGCAGACCGTCGCTGATCTTGAGGGATATAATTCTCTGGGGCAGACTCTCTACAGATTTCTGAACCTCCAGATTTCCATGAACCGCATAGCTGAGAAAGCGTTTACTTCCGGGGATCATATCGGGAATAAGGGCATCCCCGGCATAGGACCGACCCTCTGATACAGAGACAGGACCAGCCGCCCAGTGGGCATCTCCATCATTTTCCAGTCGGATCGACTTGAAAACCAGTCCACCCGAGGAGGGATCATAGATCCCCAGGGTTGTCCCCACATTTTCCGTGCTGATTATGGGGATCATGGCAGAAGATCTTGATTCAACTGTCACAGGAGAGTCCACTGTATAGCGGTAGTAATTTCCGCTTCTCACAGCCGTTGCCCTGGATTGCATAGGAGCAGGTTCATAGGACTCTTCGTAGCCGTAATAATCATCCATCATCATTTCTGATTCTTCGTACATGACTGAAGGAGCTGCCATGGACTTATAGGCAGATCCCGCATTGGGGGAGGGAGCAATACCTCTGTCATACTCAACAGCACCCAGAGGTCCGGCTGTGGGGATATCAACAGTATCCCTGTGTACATAGCGGGGCGATGCCAGGTCCATAATAAAAGCGTTGGGTTGACCGGCCACAAAGCTGAGGTTTACATCCTCCCAGGCTTCGCTTCCTGTATTCTGGACAAGAGCCCATCCTTCAAGACGGGGAGTTCCTTCCTGATCAATAACGATTCTATAACTAGTCTTCCACAGTGGAACGGCACGGATATAGCTGAGCCTGACTGTTCTTGTACCCTCTCCCTTTAATGATATTTTCAATAGACGGGAGGACTTTATCCTGGAGCGGGCTATCTCACCCAGAGCTTCAAGGAGTTCTTCCTGAAGGGTTTCATCAGAGAATTTCAGATTTACCAGAGTTGAAATATCAATACTCCTGAGACCATCTGCATTCATCAGGTTCAGGATTGTCCTTGAATTACCATCAGCATCCCGCTGATCTTCCACAGAGAAAATATAGCCCGAGTAATCACCCTCAGAATTAGCTACAGTAACCTGCTCGCCCTGGGTGCCGGAAAGGAACTGCCTGATACCGGGTGATCCCGAAGGATTGACCCTCATATCCGATAGAACAGCATTGAGTGGATTCTCACTGGCAAAATTAACGGAGTCCACTCTTCCGCCGTCCAGGTCCTCCACCCTGAGAGACTTTAAAATATCATTAACGTCCTTGTGTTCAACAGGGAACAAGAGGACCTCATTACCCGTAACCTCAGTCTCTTGTACAATCTGAGCCAGGCCGGCACTGTACAGAGTGACCGCCTTCACAGGCATATCACTTTTTATCTGCTGTGAGCTGACGGGCCTGTCTGCAGAGATGGATTCGGAAGATCCCTCTCCGGCGCTTAACGCCGGAAAGCCGATGGAGAGGAGAATGACGAGAACTTTTGTAAAACGATTCATAGAATTCAGCTTAAAACATCAGTCCCAATTCAGCAATAGGAATTAGAACTGCAGACGGCATACGAGCAGCTGGCAGCCGCCTATGAGTCTATCGAATGAAGAGCTGAATCCGCTTCTTTTATAGAGTGCTGTGTAAATACCTGAATGCCGTGTTGTCTGAGCAGAGCTGCTGTAACACCTGCACCGGCATTTTTAACAGCCTCAAAGCGGCCGTTGTATATCAGACTGCTGCCGCAGGAGGGGCTTCCGTCAGCCAGTACCGCAACTTTTATATTATGCTCCCGGCAGAGTTTTAAAGCCGTTTCGGCTCCTCTGACAAAATACTCTGTAACATCCAATCCATTAATATCTGCAACACAGCTGCGCCCCTCAAGAACATCAAGACCCTCTCCTTCTGTGATCTCCGCGGGAGCTCGGGGAATAACCATCCCGCCATCCACCTCAGGACAGCTGGGCAAAATGCGGTCTTCCAAAAGCCATCTGTCCAATATCTGAGAGCTGAGAGCAAGAGAACTGCCGTTATATCTGACTTCCCACCCAAGGAGGCAGGCACTAATTAAAATTTTATTCATGAATATTACCCCCTTAAACAGTACCAAAGACCTAAAAAAATTGAAACATTCATATTTTAAGCATAATTAATTTGACATAATGTATAGTATGCTTTACATTATGGTTATCAGAACATACAAATAGTCACAAATATATGACTATAAAGTCTATGGAGGACAATTATGACCTTTCAGGAAAAGAGAAGTTTAGGTTTACTCATCAGCAATGTAGCTGTTTCAGCCATCTATTATTTAATTGTTTACAATAAGTTCCAGGCAGGAGAACTGGGAAGCCTTGGAGATACACGGATGTGGGCCGCTATTATTCTCCTATCCATCCCTATCTATATTGCTGCCAATATTCTAATGATGATAATGGTCAACATAATCCAGGCAATTGCAACTCAGGAAGAGCCTAAGGATATTGTGGATGAGATGGACAAGCTGATTGAGCTCAAAGCCACCCGGAATTTTTACCATACATTTATGGTCGGATTCATGCTGGCTCTTGGTTCCCAGTATCTGAGGATGGAAATTCATGTAATGTTTATCATCCTGATAACAACCTTAGTGCTTGCCGGTATAGTCAATGAGATTTCCCAGCTGTACTTCTACAGAAAGGGGGTCTGATATGGCAAAATCCAAGGTTGGAAATCTGATCAGGAAATTCCGCTTTAACAATGATGAAATGACACAACAGCAGCTGGCAGATCTGGTTGGGATAACAAGACAGACCATAGTAGCCCTGGAGAAAGGAAATTACTCCCCTTCTCTGGAGCTGGCATTCCGAATTGCCAGGGCTTTCGAAGTACCTCTGGAAGAGCTGTTTTATTACGACGAGGAAAAAAAGTGAAAAACAGCAGGAAGCTTTCAATAGCAATTGGCTGCTTGATAATTACCAGTCTTATTGCCGGAATACTTAGCTCAGTACCCGCATTAGAAAAGCCGGACTTTCTTATCACATTGGGATCGAAAAATGTGCAGGTATTAATAGCAGTATTTTTTCAGAGCATTATGGCTGTTTCATATACATTTATTGCTGCATTGCTCTACCCGATTGTAAAAAAATACAGTGAAAATGCAGCCATTGGATACTTCAGTTTTAGAATAATTGGAGCAGGGTTTCTTTATATAGGGATAGTCACTCTTTTATCACTACTCTTCTTCAGTAAAAGTTTTATTTCTGCGGGTCAAACGGAAGCAGCATTTTATCATACTACATCTGAATTGATCAGATTAGTTAGAGACTGGCTGAATCATGCCGGATTGATTTTGCCCTGGAGTATTGGTGGGCTGATACTTTATCATTCACTCTATAAGATAAAAATCATTCCTGAATGGTTATCAATATGGGGAATTATCAGTTCTTTCCTGACAATGATAATAACATTTTTATTTATCATGGATTTAGTAAAAATTACCAGCGTGATGTATTTTGCTTTTAATATGCCGGCAGCCTTTTTTGAGATTACATTAGCGGTATTTCTGCTTGTTAAAGGATTCAATTCAAATTATGGAGATTAAACTATGAAAGCCATTATATGTACAAAATACGGAGGACCTGAAGTCCTCAAATTAAAAAATGTTGAGACCGCCAAACCCGGCAACGGAGAGATACTTATAAGAACCTATGCCACCGTGGCATCACCTCCTGACTGTGCCAGCCGTTCAGGTATTCCCCGGATGATCCGTCTATTTACAGGTTTCTTAAAGCCTAAAACTCCGATTTTGGGAGATTCCATGGCTGGGGAAGTTGTAGAGATCGGTAAGGATGTTACAGGATTCAAAAAGGGTGATAAAATCTTCGGAAGCACCGGCCTCTCTATGGGAGCCTATGCCCAGTATAATGTTTTGAGTGCTCAGGAAGCGCTGGCTTCAATACCGGAAAATATGTCATTTGGCGAAGCTGCAGCCATATGTGACGGAGCCATCACAGCTCTCCCCTTCCTACGGGATGCCGCCGAAATAAGAGAGGGTCAGAAGATTCTGATAAACGGAGCCTCCGGTTCTGTGGGAACCTATGCCGTACAGCTGGCGAAATATTACGGTGCAGAAGTGACTGGAACCTGCAGTGAATCCAATGCTGAGATGGTCAAATCCCTTGGAGCAGATCATGTAATCGACTACCGGAAAGAGGATTTCTGTAATAACAAAGATTCCTATGACATCATCTTTGATGCTGTGGGTAAGAGCAGCTTTTCAATATGCAGAAAAGCCTTGAGAGAAGGCGGGATTTACCTGACCACCGTACCCGACCTGAATATTTTGATATCAATGATCTTTACATCCAAAAAAAGTAAAAGAAGAGCCCGCTTTGAGGCTACAGGATTGAGAAAAGCTGCAGACAAAAAAGAAGATTATCTGTTTTTGAAGCAACTTATTGAAGATGGTTTATTAAGAACTGTAATTGACAGAGAATATCCGCTTGAGCAGATGGCGGAGGCTCACAGCTATGTCGAGATTGGACATAAAAAGGGCAATGTGATAATCAATATAGAAGACTAATATTTGTTTAAACGAGAGGCGGACATGAAGTATTTTCCAAAAATAAAAGGCAAAAACCTATATCTTTCACCTATCAACCCTGATGACTATGAACTGTACACAAAGTGGATCAACGATCTCAGCACCTCCATCCCCCTGGGTGGAGCGACCATGACCTACTCCCTGATGAAAGAGAAGGAACTTTTGGAAAAAATATCCAGGGAAGAGAACATGTTTGCCATCATCGATACAGCAAGCAATGAAGCCATCGGCAACTGCTCCCTGTTCAACCTGAACCAGATACATGGGACTGCGGAGTTGGGAATTTTTCTGGGTGCTGCCGAAAGCAGAGGTAAGGGCTACGGATCTGAGGCCATTGAACTGCTCCTGAACTATGGATTTAAAATGCTGAATCTTCACAATATCAAGCTGGGAGTCTTCTCATTCAATGAGAGAGGAATATCCTGTTATGAAAAATGCGGTTTTAAAGAGTTCGGCCGACGCCGGGAAGCATTCAGAATCAACGGACGCTACTTTGATGAGGTCCATATGGATATTCTGGAACAGGATTTTGATCCTGATTTCGTAATCGAAGAGCTTCCCTGATAGTCTCTTCCCTCAGGCCTTAGTAGCCTCCGCCGATCTCGGCATCCGTCGGGGTGATTTCCTCAAGAGTCTTTCCACTGGCAAGTACTGCGGCTGCCTCATCGAGAATGGCCGCAGTTGCGGTCGCTCCGATCCTGCTTACACCGAGAGACCGGACATAGAGAAGGTCACGAAGAGTTCTCACTCCTCCCGCTGCTTTGACCTCTATATGATGGGCGGTTACTTTGCGCATGAGTTTTAGATGCGGGGCTGTGGCTCCCTTATAGGAGTACATTCCGTTTTCCTGTTTCACAAATCCATAGCCTGATGAGGTCTTAACAAAGGCAACATCCACCGCATTACATATCTCGCATAACCGTGCGATTGTATCTTCTTCCAGATAATCATTTTCAAAAATGACCTTGAGTATGGCTCCGCCTCTGTCTGCAGCGTCCTTCACCTGATGCATCTCATCCTGAACAAAGTCAAAGTCCCCGCCCAGAGCCTTGCCAATATTGATAACCATATCGATTTCCACGGCTCCATCCCGGCAGGCCTGCTCAGTCTCTGCAACTTTGATGGCGGTTGTACTGTTTCCATGGGGAAATCCGATAACAGAACCGACCTTCACATCCGTTCCTTTCAGAAAAGCTGCAGCTTCCTTTACAGAATAGGGCTTCAGGCAGACCGAAGCAGTATCATATTTTTTTGCCAGCTCACATCCCTCTCGGATAATGTCATCGGTCATTGTGGGATGAAGCAGAGAGTGATCTATCATCTTTGCCAGGTCTTTAACGCTTATAGCCATAAGAAACTCCTAAATAAATTTCACTTCCGGAGCGATATGATCACTTCGGTATTTTTCCTGATCAGAACCTAAGATTACTCACTCCCCCCTCAGAAGTACATGACTCAAACTGCAATAAACATATCTAATTCTGCAATTGGACATTGTTTCTATATTGATTTAATAGACATACAGATCTATCCTTCCTCTATTATGGGTAGAGATCTGCAAATAACAAAAGAACGAATTCTACGCCACAGTTCTGTAGGATTGGAACTCCGAATCCGTCCGGTTTTTGATGATTTTCACCGCCTGACAGTCAAGGAAGACTGTGATTACCCGAAACATAAACACCTGAGCTATGAATTGATCATTTCCGACACCGGCAACTATCAATGCACCCTGAATGGTTTTCATCTCACCCTGAATCAGGGAGAATTTCTAATTATCAAGCCCGGTGATTCACATATAGATCATTTTCACAGAGACCAGAAACATTATGTCCTCCATTTTTCACTCAGTCTTACAGGCCGTTCGGGCAATCAAAGTCTGGATCTTTTTAAAGAAGGGATTCCTCCGGATCTTCAGTGCAGCCGCCGGTCGGAATTACAAGCTGCCGGATTTTTTATAAAACTGGAAGAAGAATTGAAAAAAGAGGACCTCTACTCAAGCTATACACAAGACTCAATGTTTGAAACCTTTTTCTGGCAGCTTGTAAGGGAGTTACCAGCCAGAGCCCTGTCCTCAAGGTTCAGGCAGCTCTCGGAACAACAGGATTTTCATTCAAGACTGAATCAGATATTTGCCTTGAACCGGCATGAAAATATGAGGGTAGCCGAGATGGCAGAGAAACTTTGTATATCAGAAAGAACACTGGCAACCCGCTGCAACGAACTGATGGGCCTCAGCCCCTCCAGAGCGTTTACAGATTATCGGATACACAAAGCCGCCGAACACCTTCTAAGTGAAAAACTGAGTATCAAAGAGACTTCCGCCATATTCGGCTTTGAAAATCCCTTCCATTTCTCAAGATTATTCAAGCAGATAATGGGATGTTCACCGAGAGAGTACATTTCCGACAAAAAAGAACAATAACTATTCTTATATATTTACCTGCAAACAAATTAAATTGATAAAAACTTGATTCCATAAGTACAGAACAATTAGAATTAATGGCTGGTTCTATTTAAATCTCTGGAGGAAAAATATGGAAAAATATATTTCATCCGGCCTGAGGGGCTTATTTCGTATACACTTTATCACAGGCGTTCTTTTCGGACTCGTCTATCTGTTTGCAGCTGAGATCTATGGGGAATTGGTCAACTGGCCGGTTCTGGACCCGGCAGCTTTCAAACTGATAGGTGCAGCCTTAGTAGCATTCGGCTGCAGTTCGGGTTTTGTACTGAAAAACCCTGTATGGGAGAGAGCCGAAGTCATTGTGCTGAGTGAAATTATATGGACTGGACTGGCAGGTCTGGTGATGCTGTGGGGGATGCTGTTTGCAGGCCTTCCGGTAATCGGGTGGATGAACACGGGGCTTATGTTTTTCTTTGCTGCCGGCTTCACATATTTTTACTTCAAAGAGAAATAATGTTCCTGAATTAAATCCATCTTGAATCATTGCGTATTCTCAGCAGGGATATCAGGATAGCAATTGGAGCTTGAATATGATCAGAGTTATCAGAAACTATTCAGAAATTCCTTCTGAAGATCAGTTATTAAAAATGATGGGAGATCAGATGTCCCATATCGGTTCTTCTGCTGACATTGAGCGCCTCAAATCGGCACTGAAGAATGCCTTAAAGGCTGAGTCCAGAGTTCGGCTTTATCTAAGCATTTCAGAGGACGAAAAACTGCAGGGCTTTGCCTTTGCCAATATCTGCTCAGGTCTTGAATCCGGAGCCGATTATCTTTGGATCAATGAACTGCATATAGACAAAGATTTCAGGCATAACGGACTGGCAGAAGAGCTTCTGGAGTTCATTGAGAAATGGGCAGTTGGGAAGAATATGCCTTATATGGCCTGTATTACATCTTCTTTGAATGCTCCGGCTCAGACTCTCTACCGAAAAAAGGGCTTTAGTATTTCTGAGACTCTCTGGGTCGATAAAACTATGAAAACCGGAAAGCCAGCTCCTGACATAAAGACTCTGAACATCCGGCCTCTTGCCCCCACCGAACAAGCCCCGATGGAACTTCTACTCAATGCAGATCCCTCGGAAAAGCTTGTAAAGGACTATCTGACCAGAGGGATCTGTTTCATTGCAGAACTTCAGAATGAAATCGCAGGAGCACTTATCCTGATGCCCAGAGAATATGAAAAGATGGAAATCATGAATGTGTCAGTAACAGAGAACTTGCAGAACCTGGGTATTGGAAAAGCATTAATCAATAAGGCTGTGGAAGAAGCCGGGAAAACAGGGACAAAAGTTCTTGAAATCGGTACGGGGAATCCGGGATTCGGACAACTCTATCTCTACCAGAAATGCGGATTCAGAATCAGCGCTGTGGATCAGGATTTCTTCCGAAGAAATTATTCCGAGAGGATTTATGAAAACGGACTGGAATGCCGGGATATGATAAGATTAAGCATGGAGTTAAAATGAAACAATTTCCCCTGTTGCAGAGCAGCCGACTTATTCTCAGAAAGATCTCGGAACAAGACAGAGAACAGATGTTCCGGATTCGTCAGGATCAGGATATTAATCACTATATAGACCGTCCTCCCCTTAAGAGTGAAAAAGAGTCCCAAGCCCTTATTACAAAGATTGATGCGGGGATTGAAAATGATAAATGGATCTATTGGGGAATAGGTCACAAAGAGAGCTCAGAACTCATAGGGACTATTTGCCTCTGGAATTTCTCTGAAGATAAAACTTCTGCAGAACTTGGATATGAACTCCTACCGGATTTTCAGAAAAAAGGGCTGATGACAGAGGCCCTTGAAGCAGTCATTGATTATGCCTTTCTCACACTCCATTTAAAAGACCTTAAGGCTTACACCCATAGAGATAATGAAAGGTCATCCAGATTACTGGAACGTTTTGATTTTACAGTCCAGGAAAACAGCTCTGAGGAATCTGAAAACATGATTTACCGGCTGCACAATGAATGGGAATAGTTGAATGATCCGACCTGTTGGAATAAGTGACCGACTATACCTCAGGGAGTTGAGAGCCGATGACCTGTATTCGCTTGCCACAATACTCTGTGACAAGGAAACCATGCACCACTACCCGGCGCCCTTCAGCAAAAAGGAAGTTAAGTCCTGGATTGAACGGAATATCGAAAGCTATCGTCAGAATGGTCATGGGCTGTGGGCGGTCATAATGAAAGAGGGTGACTGTTTTATAGGAGACTGCGGCATCACGTTACAGGAAATAGAGGGAGAACTGCTTCCGGAGCTGGGATACCATATCCATAAAGACCGCTGGAATAAAGGATACGCCACAGAGGCGTCTTCTCTCTGTATTCGCTATGCCTTCGACACTCTAAAATTGAAGAAAATCTATACATACACGGCAAAAGACAACGGCCCTTCAATCAGGGTTGCCGAAAAGAACGGAATGCAGTTCATTAAATCATTTCAGAAAACGGTTATGGAATCTGTGGAGGATGAGGTTCTATATGAACTTCTCAGCCCGAAAGAGACTGTACTTGCCTACTGGAACGGGATGAACAGCAATGATTTTTCAAAGGCTGCCGAGCTCTTTTCAGACAATTATATCTGCATATGGCCTCAATCATCGGAATTGATACGGGGGAAGGAAAATTTCATAGCAATCAACAGCTATTACCCGGCTCAGGGCAGATGGGTCTTTTCTATAAACTCGGTGATTGCAGAAGGTGACAGAGTTGTCAGTGATGTATCAATCAGCGATGGAGATGTGAAGGCAAGGGCCATTACATTCCACCAGATAATGAATAGTAAAATAATAAAGCAGACAGAATTCTGGCCGGATGACTATGATGCTCCCGGGTGGAGACAACAGTGGGTGGAGTCTTTTGACAATTCTGAGCCTTTAAGATAAAAGTAAGTATGAAATCAAAATTATTGGGCCACAGTGCCAACGACCTTTTCTGGTTTATTTTTCCTCTGGTATTACCGGCTCTCCTGATCCGTTATGATCTGAGTTTTGCCGAGGCTGGAGGCATTCTGACAACCTATCTGATGGTCACTGCACTCTGCTCATTTGCTGTAGGAAAACTTGCCGACCGCTTCTCAAGGAAAAAATTACTCAGTTATGGTTTTATACTATCCGCTGCAGGTCTGGCTTCTTCAGGGTTTGCACCGAACCTGGGGATATTCCTGGCTCTTATCTCTGTGACCGCTGTGGGAGTCAGTACCTTTCACCCGGTTATGTATGCTGTTATTGATGATCAGTATCATGAGAGCAAGGGAAAGTTAATGGGGCTTTACGAGAGCTTCGGCACCGGTGCCATACTTCTGATGTTTCTGATTAATGGATACCTTCTCGGGATTATCGGAGTCAGGGGTATTCTGATACTGACAGCAGCTCCGGCCCTTATTATGGGATTTGTATACCTGTTTTCAGACTCAATACCTGAAGTAGATAAAGAGAAGAAGAATCAGGAGGAAGATAAACGGGCCTCAAAGAAAGATATTATCCGCTTTGTCCTTTTTCTCCTTTCCGTTATTCTCCGTGTTTTCTCTGTTACAGCGGTCCTGAATTTCCTGCCTACCATTTTTGTAAACTTTCTTAATTATAGCGAATCATCCGCGGCCTATGCCTCCGCCTTCTTCTTCGGAGGGGGACTCATCGGTTCAATTATTGCAGGAAGAATGGCCGACAGACTGAACTCTTTCAGCATCCTTTTATGGGGGACCCTGCTTATTATCCCCAGTCTTCTGCTCTTTTCCATGGATATGCCGGGAGTGCTGTACCCGATAGTGGTAGGATTCTTCGGTGCCTTCGGCTCCGGATGTATCATCAATCAGAATCTCCTGATGAGACATATGGGCAGACACCTGGGTACCGGTGAAATATTCGGGATACTTATGGGAGTGATGACAGTCACATCCTCACTGAGCCCTGCCCTCTTTGGTCTGACAATTGATCTTGCAGGTTTAAAACCGGCACTCATTCTCTTTACCATACCTCTGGCTTTGAGCATCCTCCTTCTGATCTACCTTCGAAGAGGAACAGACGCAAAAAGAGAACTGTCACCGGCGATTCAGGAGGAAGGATAATGATGAAGAATGAGAGTATTGAGCTGAATAAACTGGTTCAGGATTTGTATGAAAAGAATAAAGATCTTACTGAAGATTTCACTTCTATACAGTTATCCGAAGACAAGTGGTCTGTAAAGGAGATCTTCGGCCATCTCATTGATTCGGCGGCAAATAACTACCAGAGATTTATCCGTCTCCAGGAGGATAAGGAGCTCAGTTTCCCCGGCTACGGAACGGACTGGATAAAAAAAGTCCCTTATAACAGCTACCCTTATGCCTCCCTCCTGACACTATGGAAGGAGTATAATCTGCTTCTGTGCCATATCTTTGAAAATCTGGATGAATCAGATCTTCAGAATACCTGGAACACAGAGAAAGGAAAGCTGACGTTGGAATTTCTGGTCCGTGATTACATCTCCCATTTAAAACTGCATATCAAACACCTTGAAGAGAGATCAGCAGAACTTACATAAGCCCTAAAAGATTTCGTACAATATCAGGCAGCAGCTTCCAAAAGGGCTGCTGCTTTTTTTTGCTCTTTGACATCTACAAGGATCTTGCTAAGAAGCCCCAGAGCAATAACGACAGCACCTGCAGCCTGCAGCCAGGCAAAACTGTCCAGAATATAGTAGTCGAGAACAAGTCCTGCTCCGACCTGACCGATAAAGATCAGAATGGTACTGTATACAGCCGGGATTCGGGGTACAACGGTACTGAGTCCGGAAACAATGATGACTCCCAGGACTCCTCCTCCGAAGATAAGAAGGGGATGAATAGAAGGAATAACAGCAAATTCACTGGGACGGCTTCCCATTATCAATAGAATAACAATGGCAGTAACAAGACCGGCTGCATAATTGACGCTTGTCCCCCGCAGGAGACCTACCCTCTTGGCAAGCTGAGCATTAATGACAGTCGACAGCATCACAAGAGCTCCCGAAATAAGTGCGAGAAACAGATAAATTGCATTCCCCGAACTACCGCCTGTCATAACAGCAGCTCCGGCTATAACAAGTATCCAACCGAAAAGTTTCCCTTTGTGAAATGGATGTTTTTCCATACCCAGGAATCCGGTAACATCGATAATCTGGCCTGCCAGAGTCTGTCCCAGAATAATAAGAGAAACAGAAAGTGAAGCACCTATAGTATTGAAACATATGTTGTTCAGGAAAATTAAAGCAACACCTATAACTCCTGCGGTGAGAAGGTAAAAAGGAACCCGCTCTCTTTTTGCTCTTTTACCTGCCAGTAAAAGCACAGGAATAAGGATACCCAGCCCTACAAGATGAATGATCAGAGCAGACTGAAAATTCCCCAGGATGAGAGAAAACTGTGAATTGATTGTAAGCATTACAGCGATCAAGACACCAAGTACTATGGATAATATATGAAACATGGTTCTACCTCTGGCAATGCTGAAACTGAACATCGCGATTTCTTCTTAAATAACTCAAAGGGTGTATAGTCTAAGAATATTGCCCTATTGTGCTCCGGTAACTATTATTAAGTTAGGACAGATGTCCCAAATCTGATAACTTTTCAGGAAAATTATGAATATAAGTCAGGACAAGGCAGAAATTAACAAATATCTCACCCAATACCGCTGGGATAAAATGTTCACTCAGGAGACTGCAGACTCCATCCAGCTCTGTCGATATGAAGCTGGAGAATATATCTTCAGAGGGGGAGAGAGACGAAAATGGTTTTTCCTGTATGTTGAGGGGAGATCAAAGGTTTATAGGGTCATGGAAAACGGAGAAATTATGCTAGTCCGTTTCTACAGGCCTTTTCAGCTGCTGGGAGATTTGGAACTCTTTCTGGAATCCCACAACATCAGTTCTGTCAAAGCAATAAGCAAAGTGTGCTGCCTCAGACTACCGGTCGAACTTGTTAAAGAAGAGATGAAACACAATATTCCACTCCTCAATCATCTGGCCCGGGGTCTTGCAGAAAAGCTGGCCAGCTTCAATACCACGGCCGCTGTGAATCAGCACTACACAATGGATATCCGCCTGGCGGCCTATCTATCCATGATCTATCTGGAAGGAGATGAATATAAGGAAAGCAGGGAGGAGATGGAGACTGAAAACCTCAGTGAGATGGCAGACTTTCTTGGATGCAGTTACCGCCACCTCACAAGAACCCTGGAGAGCTTTAAGAAGGATGGCCTGATAGAGAAGAAGGGGCGCAAGATAAGAATACTTGATCCTGCAGCATTAAAGAAAAGATCCCGGGATATTCTGCTATATGAGGATTAAAGGGAACACTCCTCCTTATTTTGAACTTAATTCCATCATCCCCATGGCCAGGAGAGTCATCCTCTCTACCAGGCTGTGTTTCAATATATACTCAGCCTGATCCTGTGGTTTAATCCCTACTGGCCCAAGGCCATCTATACGGAAGCGGTTCTCTGCAGTACAGATATCCGCAGAGCTCCAACGGTGCTCTTCTTTCAGCCTGATATCCAGTCTGTCAGCTATATTTTTGAGCTTCAGGTAAACTTCTTCCACCTCCAAACTCTTATCCATCTGGGGTCTTCCCAAACCACCCTCAAGATGAAAATCTACAAGATTTTTACTCTTTCTGGAACTGATTATTTTTCTGATTTTACTATCCACGTCCTTAAACTGATCCAATGAACTGAACCTGATTCTCATTTTAACATCACCGTGGGCATAGGGTTCTGTGATATTAGATTCAAATTGCATTGTGCCTGGTGCTATGACAAGACTTGAAGAATGATCACTTAAAGCAAGAATATCACCAACGACCTTGTTAAATACCCGGCTGGACGCAGCCACATGGGAAGCATCACTCTTGTCAAGCAGATTGGAAGAGAGGGAATAGGACGCAGCACCGGATCTTGATGTCACAACTCCCCCATTAAGAAATGCACCATGAAGACCAAGAACGCAGCGGCTTCTCCTTGAGTACTCTCTCACAAGTTCTTTTGATACCCGGCCATGCAGAACATCGTCACTTGTCAGAAGGATTCCGATTTTCATCTGCTTAAGACGTCGGATAAATCGTAACGCCTGAAGGGCTCCAAGAAGAACTACCAGTCCCCCTTTATGCTCCCAGATTCCTGTTCCGTAAAGTTTATGTCCCTGCAGCTGAAAGTATTCCTGCCTGGATACCTTTACATCATTGTCCAGATTGCCAAGGAGAAGAATATCGATATTATCATCTCCGGTATTCGAAAAATAAAGACTGTTTCCAGTTTCCACATTTGGAAAACTCTTATGAGAAAAACGCAGTGCCGAGAGCTCCTTAACCATAACACTACCCAGAGTATTTACACCTTCACAGTTTCTTACATAGCTGTTTAGATTAACAATGGTCTTTAATGTCTTTTCGAGGCTCTCTTGACGGCTTCTCAGGAATCCCCGTATCCGGACATGAGCCGGTAATCTATTGTCATTTTTATTCTCGAAAGTGTGTGACTCCGCAAAATAGCGCAGAGCAGAGACTTCCAGCATCTTGTTAACCAGAGAGTTATAATCATAACCGGATGCGATTGCCCCATGATAATAGGAACCAGTTTTTCCAAGACTTGCCATGGAGTTGATTTCCAGAAGATAAATATTATTATTCTCATCCAGCCTTATATCAACACGGGCAAAGTCCCTGAGTCCAAGTGCCTTGAAGGCATCAATACTCAATCGAGTCATTTCTGAGGCAATGTCTTCTGAAAGAGCTGCGGGACAGATTTTCCTGCGGGGTCTGGATTTTTTATCATCCACTGTCTGAATTGCATCCGGATCATTTTCAAGATCAATTTCCAATACAGGAAATGCCTCCACAGGAGTGTTACCCAGAAGTCCAATACAAAATTCACGTCCTCTGATAAATTCTTCAACCAGAGCCTGCTGCTGAAATTCGTTTACAATGAAGGTAATAGCATCCCTTAGATCATCCCGGCTGTTCACCACTTTAAGACCAAATGAGACCGCTTCCATCTTGGGTTTGACAATTACAGGAAAAATAACATCATCCAGATTCTCATCCCCATTATTGAAGACCCAGAATTGAGGTGTTGGAATTCCATGCTTTTGCATAATGATCTTAGTAATGACCTTATCCAAAGCCAGAGCATGTCCTGCCGGAGTGGAACCGACATAGGGAATACCCAGCATTTCCAGCATGGATGGAATATGAGTATAACGACTCTCACCCTGAATACCATAGGCCATATTGAACACAATCCCCATGCGCTCTCCTTCAAGAACTCGGGGCATAAATTCCTGTAGAGAGTCTATAACATGCATATCACCATCAATAATAGTGACATTGTGACCGCCGGATTCAAGAGAATCTGATACTGAACGAACTGTAGCAGGATTGTATTTCTCTTTATTCTGCATTCCGAAAGTATTAATTACATTTGAGAATTCTTTATTATAAATGATGGCAACTTTCAATTAGATTCTACAGAAATAATTTCATCCGGCCATTCGATACGCAGTTTTCTCCCAAAAAAATCCATATCCTCTAAAGACTTCATGGCCAGCTCTGCATCAGCAGGTTCGGCAAAGTGAATAATGGCAGAACCCTTCATTTGTTTGTGATTAATAGAAACAATATCACCAAAATGAAGAAGCATTTCACGCAGATCCTCTTCTGTTACATCATAATTAAGATTACCAAAAAACAGTTTATCATCACTATCATTAATTTTCATTGAGCATCTCCCTTTCCTGAGCAAAATCATATTCATCAGGATAATTCTGCAGTTCTGCCATTCCGATGCTGCGGATGACAATTACATCAAGGGGATTGTCTTCTTTTAAAAAAACTCTTTCTTCCAGGGCAATATCCCTGTCGTCGAAAACATCGACCAATTCGTCGTCATGAACTAAAAACCATAATGTAGAAGCCATGGACTTACTCCCCACACCATTGTGAAAAGAGAGATCTCGGGATGAAAGAGGGGTATCCCCATCAAGACTCAAACTGAAACCAACTCCAATACACAAGGGCACTACAATGAAGATGATAACAGACGTTTGTTAGCTTAAAGGGTCCTTAGTCTGTTTTGAAATCCCATCAACAATGGGACATTTTCTATCTATATAAATGGTGTAGAAAATGTGGTTTGTCAATATATATTAAAGAAATATTAAGAGAAACCACAGATGTCCGGACCATTATCTCAAGTCTATCTGGCCGACTTCACTCTATCCCAGACGCGGTTATAAAGATCATTATCATCCCCCAGATCCAGGAGAATTTCAGAGTTCTCAATGACTTCATCCGAGATAAAAACTGCCGGATCTTCCAAAATCACCTCATCAAGAAGTTTATATGCTTCCTTATTGGGTGCCAGATAGTAAACATACTCGATATTCTGAGCGGCAACCTCGGGGCGAAGCATATAATCTATGAATGCATATGCCTCATCCTTGTTCTTAGCATTCTTGAGTATAACCATATTGTCTATGGAAATAGAGGTTCCTTCCCGGGGGATAATAAAGTGAAGATCTTCCCGCTCTTCCTGTACCTGAAGTATATCTCCTGAGTATCCCTGGCTTACTGTAAATTCACTGCTTACCAGACCGTTTTTATACTGATCATTCTCAAACTTGGCCAGGTTGTTCTTCCACTTGATAAGAAGATCTCCAGCCTCCTCAAGCTCTGTCGCAGATCTCGAATTATAGGAGTAACCCAGGTACTTCAATGCAGCTCCAAGGGTCTCTCTCACATCGTTAAGCATGGTCATTTTCCCGGCATAAGCAGGGTTGGAAAAGATATCCCAGGAAATACTATCAAGCTCTCCAAGCTCTGATCCCAGATAACCGATTCCAGTTGTACTCACCATATAAGGGACTGAATACTCCATCTCATCATCCACCGACAGAGCCGTAAACTTAGGATCTAGATTTTTAAGATTAGGAAGCTTTGAATGTTCAATATCCTGAAGCAGATCTCCTAAACGCATGATCTCCACCATATAGCTGGTAGGAAATACAATGTCGTAGCCATCGGCACCAGAGCGAAGTTTGGCATACATGGATTCATTTGAATCGAAATAATCAGTTATGACCTTAATTCCGGTCTCTTCAGTGAAGGCCGTAACAAGCTCTTCATCGATATAATCCGACCAATTGTAGAGATAAAGACTTTTCTTTTCTCCCGAGGAACACCCACTGAACACAGCGATAATAACCAAAAGGCTTATCACCATAAAAAACAGGTTTTTCTTCATTAATTTAATCTCCTTGTGACACGCTGATATATCAGCACAATTAAAAAAGTAAACACTAAAAACAGTGTTGAAAGCGCATTAATAACGGGAGGAGAACCATGACGGATCATGCTGTAGATCTGTATAGGAAGGGTTGAGGCTCCCGGTCCCGCAGTAAAAAAAGTGATGATAAAATCATCCAGTGACAGAGTCATGGCCAGCATGGCTCCTGACAGAATCCCTGGTGCCAGAAGAGGCAGATAAATACTCCATAAAATTTGCATGGTTCCAGCCCCCAAATCCTGAGCGGCCTCAATGACAGAAAAATCAAAGTCTTCAAACCGAGCTTGTACAGTGGAAGTCACATAACTGATACTGAATGTTATATGACCTAGAATGATTGTAAAAAGAGAGAGTCTGATTTTAAGAGATAGAAAAAAGAGTAGAAGACTGATTCCGATAAGAATATCGGGCATGATCAAAGGCAGCGAAACAATTGTCATATGGGCTTTCTGTAGACGGCTTTTATATCGCCCCAGGGTCACACCAGCAAGAGTTCCCATTATGGTTGAAATAAAGACAGAACTTGCTGTAACGATTACTGTGTTTTTAATTGACCTGAGCAGATTCTTATCATTGAATAATTTTGTGTACCATTTGAAAGAGAATCCCCCCCAGACCGAGGAGACTCTTGATGCATTGAAAGAGTTCACAAGCAGAACCAGGAGAGGGAGGTAGATAAAAATTAATGTGAGAATCAGAATGATCCTGGGAAGTAGTGATTTCTTCTTCATGCCTCCACCAGCCCTTGGCGTCCGCTGCCTACAGAATCTCTTTTAAGTAGCGAAGCGAGTGAAGGCAGGAGAATAATGAGGATTAGAAACCCGGAAAGTGCTCCTGCCCGGGGAATATTCCTATCAATGAAAACATACTGGGCAATCTTGTTGCCAAGCATTTCAGAATTGGTTCCTCCCACAATTTCCGGAATGATATAACTACCCAATGCGGGGATAAAAACAACCAATACAGCACTGATAATGCCTCCACGGATACCTGGAAGAAAAACACGAAGAACAAGCTGAAAAGTGTTTGCACCCAGATCCCTGGCTGCATCAAGGAGTGTAAAGTCAAATTTCTCAGCGGCGCTGTAGAGGGGAAGGAGAGCAAAGGGAAGATAAGTATATATAAGAACCAGTAGAACAGCTCCTTCTGTATAAAGGAGAGATGAGCCCTGATCCACCAATCCCAGTAATACAAGGAATTGCTTAATGAAACCTTCCGGATGCAATAGAACCTTCCAGGCATATATTCGGATCAGGAAATTGGTCCAGAAGGGAATGATAAGAAGCATGAGAAAAGTGTTCTGAGCTCTACGGCTCATCCGGGCCATGGCATAGGCAGAGGGAGTCGCAATAAGGAGACAGAGTATTGTTGTATACAGACTGAGTCTGAGGGTTCTCAGAATTATCGGAAAAAGATTAGTTCCAGACAGAGACCTATAGGCTTCTAATGTCCATTCACGTGTAAGAATCCCATATGAATCAGTTCCTCTGAAACTGTTTATTAGAACAAATACTGTAGGAATGATAAAAAAGAAACCCAGCCAGAGAAGTGAAGGAGCACTCAGGATAATTTCTCTTTTTTTCATGAATCATCCTGTGGATTCTGAACCAGAGATCCCGGCTGTGTATCAGGAGTCAATTCTGAATACTCATCGTCTGGATTAGTAAGAAGAGCTTCATCCTTTTCCCTGTAGCTGTGGAGCATGAAACCATCATCCCGTTGCCAGCTTAGCCAGACTTCATCATCCCATTCAGGAGGATTCCGGTCCAGCAGGTAATGACGGTGAGCATCCAAAACGACAATCAGCCATTCATCACAGCGAACCCAGTACTTTGTGAAAGCCCCCAGATAGACCTTCTCTTCAACTGTTCCCTTGAGGACATTAATATGATCATCCACCTCTGGTTCAGATTTATGAATTCTGATTTTCTCCGGTCTGACGGAGAGGTTGATGTGGTCACCAACTTTGTGAGATCGATCGTTATAGCAGTTTGCATCGGGAAGACCATTGATTTCCAAAATTGAGTATTCACCTACGAGATCAAGAGATTTAATATTTCCATCAAAAAAGTTTGTATCTCCGATAAAAGCTGCGGTAAAACTGGATTTAGGGCTCTCATAAATCTCAACAGGAGACCCCACCTGTTCAATCATCCCGAGATTCATAACTGCAATCCTGTCAGAAAGACTCATAGCCTCACTTTGGTCATGGGTAACAAAAAGAAAAGTGATACCTACTTCATCATGAATCTGATCCAGTTCCAAAAGCATTTTCTGACGGAGTTTAAGATCCAGAGCAGCCAGAGGCTCATCCAGCAGAAGAAGCTGGGGCTTATTGACGATAGCCCTGGCAATGGCGACTCTCTGCTTTTGTCCCCCGGAAATTTCTGAGGGCTTCCTATGAGCATACTCTGCCATCTGAATAAGATCCAAAGCCCATTCGACCTTCATTCCTATCTCTTTCAAAGAAAGAGAAGGTTTGCCCACTTTGAGTCCAAAAGCAATATTGTCACCAACTGACATATGAGGAAATAATGCATAATTCTGAAAAACAGTATTAACAGGACGCCTGTTTGGCGGCAGAGATGTTATATCCACCCCATTAAGCAATATACGGCCAGTATCAGGTTCTTCAAAACCGCCGCACATTCTTAAAAGTGTTGTTTTTCCACAACCAGATGGTCCAAGGAGACTGAATACTTCACCCTTGGTAATAGACAGGTTCAAATCTTTAACAACTTGAACAGATCCGAAGGATTTACTTATACCCTCGAAAACCAGAAAGTCCTTCAATCAAGGAGCCCTCCTCAGCTATAAATTTAGTGACTTCATTATTCATATATATTTCATGAGGTCTATATAAGAAGCATAGATTTTTAAGTTTATTTCACGAACCAGTGTTGTCAGTTATTTAAAGATGGAGGATTATTCAGATGTAAGTTTTTTATACTGAGGAGATGATTTATGAATATAGTTTTTGACCTGGGTGGTGTTGTCCTGCATTGGAGTCCTGAGGATCTTATCAATAATTACTTCCCAGAAAAAAAAGATGGGAAAAATATAAAAGATAACTTTTTTGCACATCCTGAATGGGAATCTCTTGATAGAGGAACCATTGAAAAAGAGGCCGCTGTAAAAAATGCGGCAGAAAGAACGGGCCTTGAATATTCAAGGATCAAAGAGATGCTTGATTCAACTCCCGCCAGTCTGACTCCCAAGGAGGAGACCATAGATCTGATCCTGAAACTGAAGGAAAAAGGTCATCATCTCTATATTCTTTCAAACATGCATCACGACTCCATGGACTATCTGGATGAGACTCATGATTTCTTTGAACTTTTTGAAGGAAAAGTAGCCTCCTGCCGTGTAAATCTTGTTAAACCGGAAGCTGCTATCTACCAGTACCTTCTGACTGAAAACAATCTGATTCCCGAAGAAACCATTTTCATTGATGATATGAAAGAGAATGTTGAAGCTGCCGCACGCGAGGGTATCCATCCTATTCACTTTAAATCAGTCTCTCAGTGTGAAGAAGAACTTAGATCCCTGGGATGTCTGTAAGAATCCCTATGAAAGAAATAAGCTGGGATGATTTCACACAGATAGAAATGAGAGTCGGAACCATAAAAGAAGCAGAGGTATTTAAAGAGGCAAGAAAACCGGCCTATAAATTGCTTGTTGATTTTGGAGAAGAGATAGGTGTTAAAAAGTCCAGCGCCCAGATCACAGCTCATTACAATTGTGAAGAACTAATCGGAAAACAGGTCATCGGGGTTATCAATTTTCCGGTTAAGCAGATTGGGCCTATGCGCTCAGAATGCCTGATTACAGGTTTTTATGATGAGAACGGAGATGTCATACTCTGTTGTCCTGATAAAGAGGTCGCTCCAGGCAGCAAACTGCTCTAAGATCCAACAGAGAACTAAACACTTGTTTCCTCTCGGGCTCTGTTTTACAATGGATGAATCTGGAGGACTTTAATGAAGTATATGGCCGTATTAATTGTTGTTGATGATATTCAGAAATCCCGCTATTTCTACGAAACAATCCTCGAGCAGAAACTTAAAATGGATTTCGGTGAAAATATCACCTTCCATGGTGATTTTTCGATTCATCTGAAAGAACACTTTCAGGGTATAATTCAAGGTGCAGTAAATCAGGGCAGACATAATAACTGCGAGCTATATTTTGAGCATGATGAACTTGAAAACCTCCACACAGTTCTGCAGGATGAAGGAATACAATTTCTTCACAGCATAATGGAGCAGCCCTGGCGGCAGAAAGTCATGAGATTCTACGACTATGACGGTAATCTTATTGAAGTGGGAGAATCCATGGATCATGTGGCGTATCGATTGAGTCAGGAGGGTCTTGAGATTCCGGAAATCAGCAAGACAACTTATCTATCCATTCCCATGGTGAAAGAAGCCATTGAAAAATACAGCTGAATATAGAGCTCTGGAATCCAGAGACCAGGACTTCCTCTTTGATATGCTTTTTGAGGCCATCTATGTTCCTCCCGGTTCCCCTGAAGTAGAAAGAAGTATTCTTGAATTGCCGGAAATCAAAAAATATGCAGCCTCCTGGGGAGACCTGAAAGGTGACCGGGGCATACTCCTCAGCCTGGAGGAAAATCCTGCTGGAGCCGTCTGGCTGCGCTTCTTCAGGAAAGAGGAACAGGGATACGGATATGTAGCCGATAATATTCCGGAGTTGAGTATGGCTCTTTTACCCGAATACAGAGGCCAGGGCTATGGAACTGAGTTACTGAGAAGACTGCTGAAGGATCTGCCTCAGGAGATACAAAGTATTTCACTAAGTGTGGACCCGGGAAACCCTGCCCTCCATCTATATAAAAAGTTCGGTTTTAATATATGCGGGGAGTGGGAAACTTCAATTACAATGTTATTCAACCGGAGTTTAAAGTAAATCATGGAATATGAACTGATAAGAACAGATGGAAGTCACCACGGATTTCTAACTCTTATAAAAGAACTGGACAGAGAACTCCGATCCTATGAATCGGATCACGACGATGTTTATATAACTCAGAACATAGTACCAGAGAGTGTTTATGTCAGTCTGATATTGCATGATGATCAGGCTCTTGCCTGTGCCTGCCTTAGAGCCTATGAAGAAAAAGACTTCGAGTTAAAACGGATGTATGTTTTACCGGGACATAGGGGAAAAGGACTCTCTCGGCGGATTCTGGCTGATCTTGAAAGATGGGCCCTGGAATTAGGAAGAGAAAGAATTATCCTGGAGACAGGAGACATGCTGAAAGAAGCAATAGGACTCTACAGTTCATCAGGATTTGAAAGAATCAATAATTATGGTCATTACCGTGATATTCAAGAGAGCATCTGCTATGCCAAAAAATTACAGCTGGAGTCAATCAAAATGGAAAAGGATTCTAAGTGAACGAGTATCAGAAGAGGATCAACAGGGTTCTGGATTATATAGAGAATAATATGGATAAGAATCTCACACTGGAAGAGCTGGCAGACGTCTCATGCTTCTCCCGCTTTCACTTTGCCAGGATCTTTGCATCCCTGATGGGAGAGACCCTCTTTCAGTTTATCCAGAGGGTCAGGCTGGAAAAGGCCGCAACCCGACTTGCTGCTGACCCCAGAGAAGCTGTGATTAATATTGCCCTGGAATGTGGTTTTGCCAATGCATCCTCCTTCTCCAAGAGTTTCAAGTCTCATTTTGGGGTATCCCCTTCCGGGTGGCGTAGCAATCTGAGACAAGTACAGAGCAACCTGAGAAAAGGGAAGAGCAAGGCCGGCAAAGAAAGCAAGTTCATTTACAGAGATACTGAATACAGAAAGAACAGTACTGTATGGAGGTATGAAATGAACAAGAGTGAAGTAAAGGTAGAAGTAAAAGAGGTGGAGCCAATGACAGTAGCTTATATACGTCATGTGGGTCCTTATGCCGGAGATTCAGATCTCTTTGGAAGACTCTTTGGCCAGCTGTATCAATGGGCCGGTCCACGGGGAGTAATCGATCCGGAAACTACAAAATGTATAAGTATCTACCATGATAATCCCGAAATCACCGATGAAACCAAACTGCGTCTGAGTGTGTGTGTTACCGTTCCTGAAGGAACAGAAGCCGAAGGAGATATCAATATAATGACTGTCCCTGGTGGTAAGTATGCCATAGGGCATTTTGAACTTGATGTCACGGAATATGGTGAGGCCTGGAGTTTCCTCTGCGGTGAATGGCTCTCCACAAGCGGCTATGAACCTGATGACAGACCCTGCTTTGAAATGATGATCAACAACCCCGAGGATCATCCCGAAGGGAAACACATTGTTGATATCTATGAACCTGTAAGAGCTCTGAAATAAGAGAGTAAACTGCTAATTGATTCCGGGGAGTCCTCCCCGGATTCCTTCCCCACCCTTCTTATTTTTCTCGCATTTACTGATAGGGCATGCTATTATCAAACCCGAGAAGAGAACTATTATTTTCTTTTCAAAATCCAAAATCATTATTAATGCACAAAAATGTTCTTGAATCACAAGGAGACTAGATGCTACATGAACCAGCCGCTCCAGCCGGGAAAGATCCTGCTTCGGAATTCAAAAAAAGAATAGGCGTACGTATGTTTATCGCCTACGGAATCGTCTATGCCGGATTCGTCCTGATAAACACGTTTGTTCCTAGACTTATGGGCTTACCCGTTGCGTTCGGCCTCAATCTAGCCGTGACTTACGGCTTCAGCCTGATCCTTCTGGCTATCATATCCGGATTGATCTACAACAGTATTTGTACTAAAAAAGAAGATGAATTGGCTGCTCTGGAAGAGGAAGGTGACGCATGATATATAACGCCTCGATCCTTCCCATCATTCTTTTTCTCACCATTGTATTGTCTGTTCTGACAATTTCGATTCTATCGGCCAGGAAGGCCAGCTCTGTCAGTGGATATTTTGCTGCAGGCGGTTCTATTCCGTGGCAAATAAACGGCATAGCCTTTGCGGGTGACTATCTCTCTGCTGCATCATTTTTAGGAATCTGCGGAATGATCGCCTTCTCCGGATATGACGGGTTTCTCTATTCCATAGGATACCTGGCGGGATGGGTCATGGCACTCTTTGTTGTTGCCGAACCCATGAAAAAACTTGGAAAATACACCTTTACCGATGCTCTGGACTCCAAGTTCAACTCAAAGGGTATTCAGCTTATGGCTGGTATCAGTACCCTCGTGGTTTCTATATTCTATCTGATTCCCCAGATGGTGGGAGCCGGTGCTCTGGTAACTCCTTTATTGGGTCTGCCCCACTATGTTGGTGTAATCATGGTAGGTTCCATTGTTATCTTCATTGTTGCCACAGCAGGAATGAAATCAACAACCTATGTGCAGTTTATCAAGGGAGGACTCCTGATTGTCTTTTCTACAGTTCTGGTCGTTCTCCTTTTGACAAAGGGACTGGATACAAAACCCACTGATGATTATCATGATTTTATAGAACTGTCGGTGACAGTCAGCGGTGATGAGGTGACCGCCGTTAAGGATGCCGGCTACAGCATCAGCGGAAACTTCAAAGACAATAAGGGCCACTTTGTCCGTTTGGAAAAAGACGGCTATGACAACTGGTATAAGGTAAAAGACGGCAAAGCCTACGAAGCTCTGACCATTATAAAACCTGCTGAAGGTGTAAAACTCTATAATGGTGCTCCCATTGAAGAGCAGAGATTCTACCCCGTAGGTCATGCCAGTAAAATTGTAGTAGACGGCAAGGAAGTAGATGCCTCCGGGCCCCTCAATCCCTTTACATACCTATCTACAATAGAGAACAGTGAAATTGTCCGTTTTGTTAAACACGCCTTCAACTTTGAAGGCGATGCAGTCTCCATCTGGTATCAGGAAATAACATCGGGTCGTGAAATAATGAGACCCGGTCTCAAATTTAAAGTAGATAAGGGATCAACTCCCCTGTCCAAACTTAATTTTGTTTCACTCATGCTGGCACTGTTCTTCGGAACCTCAGCCCTGCCCCATGTTCTTATCAGGTATTACACAGTACCCAGTCCACGGGATGCCCGAAAGTCTACAATTCTGGCCATTGTTGCTATTGGTTTCTTCTATATCCTGACCCTCTACATCGGCCTGGGAGCCATGGTTAATGGTGTATTGGATGTTGAGAGTTCCAATATGGCAGCGCCATTGCTGGCAAAGCAGTTCGGTACAGTTCTGTTTGCCATTATCTCGGCCATTGCATTTGCAACGGTACTGGGGACAGTGAGCGGACTGATTGTCGCGGCCTCCGGTGCGGTTGCCCATGACCTTATCAGTCAGTATATGAATGTGGAAATGTCGGATACCAAAAAAGTAATCATCGGAAAAACGGCAGCAGTCGGCGTGGGTGCTCTGGCGATAGTTCTGGGGATTCTCTTTAAGGGTATGAATGTATCTTTCCTCGTGGGTTGGGCCTTTGCCATTGCGGCGTCTGCCAACTTTCCCGCCATAATTATGTTACTGTTCTGGAAGAAGACAACTGCCAAAGGAATTGCTTCCTCTGTTGGGGTTGGTATGGTTTCAGCCATTGGTATAATACTGATGTCTCCCAGTATGTTTGAGAAATACGGACTGAACCCCGATCAGGCGTTTATCCCTCTGGATAACCCCGGGATTATCTCCATCCCCCTGAGTTTCATTACTCTAGTGGTTGTTTCTCTACTGACCCAGAAAGACAATGCGAATCTCTCTGAACTTAAGTCGAACTAAGGATTTATTAAGAACTGCCCCTGACAACTCAGGGGCAGTTTTTTTTAGCCCGAATCTTCATTCTCTTCGTATACTATTAATGTGAGGAATAATGAAGATTAAAGACCGGGGTCTAATGCTGAGGGCCGCCGACCAAGACAACACAGCTGTCCGGGAACTCTGGAAAATCTGGTCTCCCAGGCTCAGCCTCTATTTCAGGGGAACCCTGTCTGCAGAAGATGTAGAAGATCTTGTTCAGGAAACCATGCTGAAAGTCTTCCGCTCCCTAAGCACATACAATCCGGCGTACTCACCTTCTACATGGATTTATACAATTGCATCCCGCAGCAGAACTGACTGGCTGCGCCGCTCGGCCAGACAACCCTGGACCTTCCCTGAAGGGGATAATGAAATTACAAATTTAAGGAGCAGCTATCCCGATCCTGAAAACAATTTTATCCAAAATGAATCAAGGAATGCGGTACAGGATTTTATTAAAAGCCGGGACAGCAGAGACAGGGAGATCCTATACCTGTTCTGTTATGAGAATCTCTCAGGCCGGGGGATAGCAAAGGTCATGAACCTGCCTCCCGAAACTGTCCGATACCGCCTGAAGATTCTAAAGCAGAAACTGAAAAAGGAGCTTTCAATATGAAAAAATTTAAATTAACGATTAAAGATTCATGGCCCGATGCGCTCCCCCGTTCCAAGTCATTCCCTTTTGAAGAGGAGTACCCGATAGTTTCTGAGACAAGTTTCAAGAAGACTCATACACCATCTGAATCACTACTGCGCTGTGTGGGTGTTGTTCTGATAATTTTGATGACGACTCTCCTGGGACAGACATGGGGAGACCCGCGCTTCAGTAATATAAACCTGGATATCCCCCGAATTCAGCAATCCATCCCTCTTATCAGGGAAATTTTATCCCCGAAGCTTTAAACAGGCTTTGGGAGACCATAGGAGTAAAATTATGAACAAGGTACTTTATGCTTTTTATCTTCTTTTCTTTGCAGGGATACTGACCCTTGTCGTTCTTTTTTCAGGTTCCTCAATATTTCTCTTTATTAATCTTCCCAGTATTCTGATTATTGCACTGTTCCTGTTGATTCTCAGTGTATTCACAACAAGGTACAAACGCTGTATGGGATACTACAAATCGGTCTTTGATCCGGAGGCAGAGATATCACTGATGAAAGCTGCCAGCCTCTATTTCCACAGCTTCACCCTCTATACCATGGGAGTAGGAATCCTGGGATTTCTGATAGGACTGATGGCGGTCCTTGCGAGCCTCGAAGATAGAGCATCCATAGGTCCAAATCTGGCCGTTTCACTTGTCACATTGCTCTATGCAACAATACTCTGTCTGATGGTATTTATCCCCTTCAAACTCAGTCTTGATGCCAGGATTCGAAAGGAAGAATAAACCGATTACCCCTGCCTTCTGAAAAAAGTCTTATACTTTTGGTATGAAACTTTTAGAGATCAATCTAAATGGTCAGAAGGCGGGGCGATCCCTTACAAAATCCATGATCAAAGGATTGAACAACAAGAAGATACGTACCGAAAAAGGCGGCTATCTGTTCAAGGCCGCCTCAGATGAAACGACCCTCTATCTGGGAATACTGCCGGAATTCAACCAGGGAGATAGAAATTACCACTACAATATAGAGCTGCATGGTAATCCGGAATTCTTTCTGACAGGAAGTCTGAACCCCGATGGAGTATTCAGTATCCTCTTTATCCCCAAAGAGAAGGAACTCTCTTCTTTTTCAATTGATGCCTACCGCAAAATTTATTTAGCATTTGCAGAGAATCTTCTGGCTCTGGGACTCAAAGAACCGGGGGAGCTGAATATGGTAACCACAATGCTCCTGCAGTCATCTGGACTCTTCCCGGAAGGCCCTGTGTCCCTTCTTCAAATAAGAGAGAAGTCTTAAGTTGAAATCAAAGTTATAAAAAACTTGTTTATTAATAAACAGTCTCTTATGCTTTGTGAATATTTCACAAAAAAGGACATATATGAAATACTTGAATATGCTTTTTGTTCTCCTGATACTGAGCTCTCCCCTGATAGCAGAAGAATCGGCACAGATAATGACAATGGATGACTTTGATGCTTCAATGATGGGATTCAGTTTCAGCTTAGGAGAACTTGTTTCTGCAAATGCAGATGACGAGAGCCTTCCCATGGAAATTGACTTTATCTTTGACATCCCCAATGGTCTAGGAATGAACAATGCTGCACTGGGTGACTGGTTTAAAGGTAATGCCATGATCCTGGATCTCGGTGAGATTGAGCTGGATGAGAGTGCTGAGATTTTAGAAGCCGATTACAGTCCCTACCTGATTCCTGATGAAATAATCCCCGGCCATACCTACCAGATAATGACTGCAGATGCCTCTCATTATGGAAGAATCAAAGTACTGGAATTTAATTATGACAACAGCCATCTATCCTTTGAATGGATTAAAATAGACAAATGATAAACAGCCTCGGATTTTGAACGATCACGAGGCTGTTAAATTATGAAGCCATAGAGGACATGTATTTTTCTATCTTATCAAGATGTTTTATCTGATTTCCTTCTTTTTTCTCCATAGAACCAAACTCAAAAAATTTCACATTCTTTATACCGACAAAATTAAAAAGAGCTTTTTTCATAAGTACTTTATGAGCATTTGCAAGGAAGAACCTGGGATAGGCAGTAGGGCCCTTCATTGTTGAGATGCATATAGTTTTCTTCCCGCTTAATAAACCTTCGGGTAACATCTTTCCAGGTTCCTGTTTATAGGCAAATCCCGAAGCAAAAAGTTTGTCTATATATCCTAAGAGCATGGCAGGAGGTCTTCCCCACCAGATAGGATATATAAATACAATGACATCGGCTTTATCAATCTGTGCTCTGTATTTATCCATTGAAGGGTCTTTGTACATATCCCTTCTTTTCATTTCTTCATTGAATTTAAGAAGAGGATCAAATTGCTCTTTATATAAATCTAGAACCTCCACATCATTGACCTTTTCATTTCGGTCTAATCCCTGAAGCGTTCTCTCAAGAAAAGCTCCATTGAGACTCTTTCTATGGGGATGTGTATATATGACCAGAACATTCATTCAATTCCCTCCAACAATTTTACTTATCATTTGATAATAATATAATAACAAATCACTTACTTGTCAATTGATAATTATCTCATGATAATTGTTTTTTGATAAGTTTCATGTAATAATAGTAAATGATGACTAAAGATGACTTATTCAACAGGACAGCAAATCTCATTTCAAAGATTCATGACCTGGAGGCCTCCTTAAAGGGACAGGGCGGCGATGCTGAAGTAACTTCACTTCAGTTTGATCTGCTGCAGATTCTTTATTATTCAGGTCCTAAAAACCTCAGTGCCCTCAGTCACTGTATGAATATCAACCTTCCCAACAGCAGTAGAGAAGTTAAAAAGCTGACAAGCCTTGGTTTTATCCAAAAAGAAAGCTCCCCCGATGATAAAAGAAAAACTGAATTATCTCTCACAAAAAAAGGGACCCGGAAAGTAGAAGGCTTCATGGAAGATATGAAAAAGCGCTTTTTTGATATGAACAAAGACTGGTGTCCCGAAAGAATAAAGAGATGCATTGAAAGCATCGATATTCTGGAAAAAGAATTGTTCAATTAAGTATTTAGGCCGAAATTCGAGTTATTCATGATTGTCAACGGGCAATGGAATAACTATCTTTTTAAACTTCATAATAGAGGAAGGACTCAATGATGTATGACAGGGATAAAAATATAAAAACTCTGGAAGAAGCTCTTCAGAAACCATGTAAGAATCGTGACATGGATCAGGCAGTTCAAGGGATGGAAAATTACAGCTCGACACCCGGGGGACCGAATGATCAGCCCCTTAGCTTTTGGGCTTCCTGGAACCTGAAAGACAGGCCCAGGAGAATTGCACTGCTACTAGATGATTGTCAGGAAGAGTACAGGCCTTACGCTGGTGAGATTCTTCCAAATCTCAAGAAACTGGTGGATGCTTTTAGAGAAGCTCAATCGAAAAGTGACGGAGTCCGTATAATGTGGAGTGCCTGGACACGCACATTTGATGACGGGATCAGAAATTCAATGGATCGATGGTATGGTTCTAAGGGTTTTCGTCCTGAAGATCCGGAGAACGCTGTATATATTTTCAACGGGGCCCCCGGAATGAAACCTCTATCAGAAATAGCCCCGACAGAAAAAGAGGTTTCCGACGGATGGTTCTACCACGGAAAGCATTTGGATATGTTTTGGACTTTTGATGAGAACGGCAATTCCTATCTAGATGAAAAACTGAAACAGGCCGGTGTAGATACGATAGTTCTAGTCGGTCTCTGGACAGATGAGTGTATACTCAGCACAGCTTATGCAGGTAATTCACGAGGTTATGATGTAGTAGTTGTTGAAGATTCTGTAGCAACGGCAACATCAAATCATGAGATTGCCCTTAAGATAGTAGGCAGTACCATGGCAAAAGTGCTGTCAACGGATGAAGTACTCAGCTATATAAAGAGCGATTTTATTACAGGAGAGCCGGGAGCCGTAAAAGGGACCCAATATCCCGACGGTAGAAAAGATAACTGATATAAACAGGGTCTGATACAGTTGTGTATCTTTCTCTGTGGATCATTTTTTAAATAGGCCGGTATTTTTTAAGAAGCATTTTTAATCACTAATAAGGGGAACAAATGAAAAACCATACAGTTCTTCTTTCACAAGCCCCTCATCACAACGTGTAATTTTCCATATGGAATGCCCAATGGGGAGAACAAGGATTCCCAGGGGATTCATCTGCTCCACCAATTCTACTGGAAAATGGGTGGCCGAAGCAGATACCAGTATCCGGTCATATGTCCGGTATGGATCACCTAAAGCCATAGATGCACATCTAATATGAGCCCAGGGAAAGGAGTAGCCCTTGAGATTTCTGCTGCCGAAATCAACCAGTTCCGGATGACGTTCCAACCCCAGAACCCTTCCCTCAGATCCAGTCAGCTTGGCAAGCAGTGCCGTAGTCCATCCGGAGCCCGATCCGATATCCAGAACAGATTGACCGGGTTGAAGGTCCAGGAGATCGAGCATTATGGCTACGGTGTAGGGCTGACTGATAGTCTGAGAAAATCCTATGGGTAGAGGGTTGTCCTCATAGGCACTGCCGGCTTGATCCGGCAGGACAAAATCGGCCCTGTCCACCACTGAGAAGGCATTTTCTATTGAGGGATTATTGAGCACACCCTGAATCTTCAGATGGTTGAGAAGACGGTCTAAAGAGGTCATGCAGATTACACCTCCTGATATTACTTTAATTAAGATTTAGTTCTGGAGCAATGCCTGGTCAATCTGTTTTACAGAATTTTTATTTGCTTCCTGGCAACAGAGTTATTCTTTCCTTATTATTTATCAGTGAGATGGCAGAGAAGAAAACAATCACAATCCGCTTTTATGAAGAGCTGAATTATTTTCTAAAAAAGATCCCCCTGAAAGAGGATCTCCTATTCTCTTTCAAAGGAAAGAGATCCATTAAAGATCTGATCGAAAGCTTTGGTGTCCCCCATGTGGAAGTGGATATGATTCTAGTCAACAGTGAACCCGTCTCCTTTGACTATGATGTGAAGGATAGAGACAGGATCAGTGTTTATCCTATGTTTGAAAGATTCAATATCAGTCATACATCCCTCCTGAGAGATTATTCTCTGAGAAATAATCGCTTTGTTCTGGATGTCCATCTGGGAAAACTGGCCAGGGATCTCCGCTTACTGGGTTTTGATACAGATTACTCTACCCGGAGAGATGATCCTGAGCTGGCTGAAATATCATCCAATGAACATAGAATACTCTTAAGCCGTGACAGGCAGCTCTTTATGAGAAAAATAGTACAGTGGGGGATGATTATTCGAAGTGATCAACCCGTTCTTCAGCTTCTGGAAGTACTGGTACGTCTGGATTTATGGGATGAGATACAGCCTTTTTCCAGATGTATCTCCTGCAACGGTACTATTGAGAAGCTTCCCACAGACAGCCTGGAATATAAGCAATTGGAATCCCGAATCCCTCCCGGGGTGAAGGAATGGTGTAAAGAATATAATTACTGCACTACCTGTAATAAGCTCTATTGGAAGGGCAGCCATTACAATAATCTATTATCAAGAATTGAGCATATCGGACAATACAGAATGCAATCATGAGCATTTTTGGGCCGAGTATCCGGTCGGAGCAGCACGGTCCCGCCTTGTCCGGGGTTTTGCTGAATGAGGGAACTACCTTATATCCATTCCAAGAAAGTCATAGCTGAGGCGGGACTGGGCCGCACTGATGACCGTAAGGGCTTTGTGCAATGCCTTTCTATTTTCCGGAGAAACACTCTTTAAGGCCATGTCATCGTTTACCTTGCGAAGTTCACCGTGAGATAGAATCTGATTGGAAAATCGGAACTGCCACAGATGCTCAAAGGCTGCTATCATCTCTTCATGGCTCTTTGAATTAAGAATGCCTTTTTCATTGAGGATGGCCAGACGTCTGATTGTCGAAACTTCACGAATTCCATTTTTCAAAGCATAAAGCCGGGCAAAGTTGATGAGGGGGATAAGACAATCCTTGATATTGATGACCACCCTTCCATCCCTTTCACTGCTGCGGAGCTGTCCCAGAGTATTGAGAGGTGATTTGTACTGTAGGCAGTTACGGGCAAAGTGGGCAAAAAATTCCTCCTGCCCCTCCGAAAAGGATTCGATGCTGTCCTTTAGCTCGTTTACAAGGCGTTCTTCTCCCCAGGCGCAGGACATGTCAAAGAAGACATGGAGATCCAGCAGAGAGATACTGTCGGCCTGGGAAAACCAGATTTTATAACGCTCATTCCACTCCTTGAGACTGAGGCAATGGGCAGGGTTAACAGCCATGATGCCTCCGGGGCAGTAGGGAAAGCCGGCCTGATTGAGGCGGCTGCAGATTCTGTCTGCCAGTTTAAGAAAATAGAGCCGCTCTTTTTCAAGCTGATCTCCTGTGGAATTAGAATCGAAGACAAGGGCATTGTCCTGATCCGAGAAGAGAGTCATCTCCTGACGACCGCTGCTTCCCAGAGACAGAAATGCAAAGGGGACAGGGGGAGAATCATCCATAGAGAGTTCAATGATTCTGGAAACTGAACAGTCATAAAGATCAGTAATAAAGCGGCGGATATGGGAGGATGAGGTTTTTGAGGCCAGAAGAGAGCGGATAATCTGAGGCAGCTGATTGAGTATGCGGATGACAGTGGCTGGATTCTCACTGCTGCGGACTTCCTGAAGGAATAAGACAGGATCTTCCAGGGGCCTGGATTCTGTAAACAGCGAAATGGGATCACGGCTGACAGTTGTGAAGGAGATAATATGGCCGTTTTCTTCGCTTAAGAAGATGCGGGAGATCCGAATGACGACATCAAGAAGAGAGCCCGACCGGCAGCGGAGGGTGGCTTCAAATTCATCATTATCAGGATTCTCCAGAAGAAGATTATCAAGATGATTCTGCAGTTGTTCATTTCCCGGGGAAGAGGGGAAGAGTCCAATGAAAAAATCATTATCCTGCAGATCTTTATCGCCATAGCCCGTCATTCTCTGGAAGGTGGGATTGGTGAACACTTTCTCTCCATGGAGTATCAGGATGTACCCCTCGTTAGAGGCTTCCACGAGAGCCCGGTAACGCTCTTTGGCTTCCACAAGACCTGATTCAGCCTCTTTTCTGTTCTGCTCAATAGAGCGGCTCTGCATAACCATGTATAGGACGATAAGAACCATAAGAGCAGAGATCACAGCTATGACCAGAATGAGCTTGCGGGAAAGTCGGGCTATCTCCAGCTCCACATCATGAACATAGATACCCGTACCGATAATCCAGTTCCAATGAGGGACTCCCTGAACGAATGAGAGTTTGGATACAACCTGCTGGCTCCCCTCCTCCAGCTGCCAGAGGTATTCAAGAAATCCTCCCCCCTCGTCCTTGACAAGGGCCACAGAGCGGACAAAGAGTTTCTTGCCGCTCTTATTCATTGTATCCCTGTAGTCAGAGAGGTTCTGTCCCTCCAGGTCAGAGCGCCATGGATGGACAATCATCACAGGTGTTTCATCGCTTATCCAGAAATAGTTGTCATGTTCCGCTCCATAGCGCAGCTTCCTGATTTCAGCGGCGGCTGCCAGCTGGGCAGTTTCCATATCCATCTCCCCGCTTTTCTCCAGGGAGATATAATAATCCAGCACACTGACGGCTACGGATGAGATCTCTCTGATCATCAGTTTTTTCTCTTTCATCAAACTGTCATGGAACAGGGGAAGAATAAGCAGGAAAACTGTTAATATGAAAAGAAGGAGTGATACAACCGCGGGCAGAACTATTCGAAAACGGAATCCAGTCCCGGATTTCTCCTGTCTGTTTCTGCCGTAGTAGAGTCCCTTGAAGTAACGGCTCAGCTCTCGGGCTGTGAGGATTGTTTCTTTAGCTTCCGACTCATGATATTTCTCTGAAAATGTACCGCTGGTAAAATCCTCACGGGAGGGAATATAGTTGTCATAATCATCTTTAATATGACATTCAAAGACCTTAGTAATCTGATCTACAGTGTAGAGATGAGAAAACTCCCGCAGCAATTCGGGGAGGGCTTCCCGGCAATGCCGGAACTGTCTGTGTTCATAGGGATTGTAGCCATCCCTATTTCCGGACCTGAGAAAATCATCAAAGCCTTCTCTATCAAAATAACCGTCTATCCATTTATGGATATCTTCGGCTCTCAGATTGTAGAGTTTTTCTGTATGGGCTGCATGATCGGTAATTTTCAATTAGACCTCCCATCCAGTGTATAGTAGAATCTAAATTATGGGGAATGATAATTCAGAGAATCAGTGGACAATTGTTTTTTTCAGCGGCACCGGCGGAACACGCAGAGCAGCACTTGAGATTCTAAGACAGATGAAAGAAAACAGAATGGATGTAGACTGTCTGGGAATAGCTCCCGGAAGGAAACAAAGGGATATTCCGGCAATGCCTGTTCCCACAGGAAAGAATATCATTATTCTCTTCCCGGTCTATGCGTTTGAGGCTCCTGCGGTCCTGAAAGAATGGGTAGAAAAAACTTCCTTCAAGGACTGTAATATTGTTGTTGTTTCAGTATCAGGCGGAGGAGAGATGTGGCCTAATACAGGCTGCCGCAGTCCTCTGATAAAGAAGATAGAAAATAAAGGCGGGGCGGTACTTCATGAGGCCATGTTGATCATGCCCTGCAACTTCTTAGTCCCGGGGAGTGACCATATGAATATGCGGCTCCTCAATATTCTTCCACAAAAAATTGAAGTTCTGATCAGAGATATTCAGAAAGAACACTATCATCGTTCAAAATCAAGACTGGGACTTTTACAAAAGATGATTTCCGCTGCTGAAAAGAAGGGGGCCCGGTATGCCGGTAGTAGATTGATAGCAGACGAAGGATGCAGCGGCTGTGGTCTCTGCGCCATGAACTGTCCAGGAGAAAATATTAAGATAGAGAATGCCAGGGCTGTATTTAACAGAAGCTGCATTCTATGTATGCGCTGTATCTACAACTGTCCGGAAAAAGCCATTGTGTCAAACAGCAGTTTTATCCTCAAAGAAGGATTTGACCTTAATGCATTGGAACAAAGGATGAAAGGGATCGAAATTCAGCCTCTGGAACAATGTGCCCGAGGCCTGCTTTGGATTGGGGTC
This sequence comes from Oceanispirochaeta sp. M1, assembly GCF_003346715.1. Taxonomy (NCBI): domain Bacteria; kingdom Pseudomonadati; phylum Spirochaetota; class Spirochaetia; order Spirochaetales; family Spirochaetaceae; genus Oceanispirochaeta; species Oceanispirochaeta sp. M1. The sequence goes on along the minus strand of NZ_QQPQ01000014.1, from coordinate 44,059 downwards.
AGGAAATATCTCTCTTCTCCAGGATTCGATTAACTTCATTTTCATCATAAGAGAAAATAGCAGCAGAGAGCTAAAGGAAAGCAAATGAAAAAAATAGGGCTCCTTGGCGGCATGAGCTGGGAGAGTACACAACATTATTACCGACTCATCAATGAGGGTATCAGAAAGGAACTGGGCGGCCTGCACTCCGCAGAACTGATCCTCTACAGTGTCGATTTTGATCCCATTGAAAAACTACAGCATCAGGGAGATTGGGATGGCTGCGAAAAGATCCTGAAAGAAGCGTCCCTCAGTCTGGAGAAAGCCGGAGCAGAGGGAATTCTAATCTGTACAAATACAATGCATAAGGTTGCTCCCGGTATTGAAGAAGCCCTCTCCATACCCCTCCTGCATATTGCCGATGCCACTGCACAAGCCCTGTTGAAAGATGGTGTACAGAGGGTCGGACTCCTGGGAACAGCCTTTACAATGGAGCAGGAATTCTACAAGGGACGTCTGACCGAGAAGTTCGGACTGGATGTACTTGTTCCTGAAGAGAATGATAGAAATCTGGTGCATGATGTGATCTATCAGGAGCTTTGTCTGGGAGACATCCGGAGCAGCTCGGCAACTGAGTATTACAGAATAATGGAAGAGCTCAGGAACCGCGGTGCAGAGGCTGTCATCCTGGGTTGTACAGAAATCGGGACACTCGTTTCTCAGGAAGATACGGATATCAAATTGTACGACACCACAGAAGTTCATGCCCGCAGTGCTGTGGAGTTTGCTCTTTCATGATTACTGAAGAGTACAGACTGTTCAGACTCACGGCAAAGCCCCGTGTGACCAGGCAGGGGCGCTGGTCTGTTGCCGTGGAGATTCAGAAAATAGGAGAGCCAAGGGAGCCGTCAACATTTTTTGCTGATGACGGCATCAGCTATATTCTGGAAGAGGAAGCAGCAAAAGAATGTCTTAACCTCGGGCGGAATTTGATTAACAGGGGTCAGATTAGCTAACTCCTGTCTTCACAGTTCAACTCTCCAGCAGAGGCCGGGCATACATCGCCTTCCGGCTCACCCCGTTTCTTCTGGATCTGATGATCCATCCAAAAGCACCCTGAAGCCGATAGAGAAAACGGGGATATTTTACCTGGACAAAATAGTTGCTGTCCGGAGCTGCTTCGTCCCGGTGTATATCATTACCAAGTGCCTTGTAGGAAGCAAGGATTTCACTTTTCATCCAGGATCGGAGAGGAATGGCGCGCATCTCTTTATAAGGTTCACCCATCCCGATTCCTATACCGAAGCGCCATTCCAGCTCACTCTTTCTGCAGAAGATCTCCAGGACTCTCAGAGCATCAGCATTCTGAATTGCCTCGGGGAATCCACAGTTAACAATGCCGTAAACTCTGATATTCTTTCTATTTTCCTGAGACATTCTATGGTTCTGATACTCCCGAAGCCACCAGGTAAGATGCCCGGGAAGTACATCTACATAAAGGGGTAATGCAATGATCCAGATATCAGCATCATCCATGGTTTCCAGAATAGATTTTGTATTTTCCTTGATGCTCCGTGGAATCGTAAAGACCTTTGCATCCTCTTTTCTGATCCCTTCATCTTTAAGGTAGGCGGCGATATCTTTGAGAATGAGGGGGGAAGAACTTCCCTTCTCACCCCGGGGACTTCCGTTTATATAGAGGATTTTTTTCATGATGGGTCTCCAAAAAAATTATCAAAGAGAGAATAGTCTTCTTCTGATCTGATAATCAGAGTATTCATATCCCCTTTGTGGATATTGTCGTTCAAATTCGCGCCGGTAATTCTGAATATGTCCTCTTCATCCGAATCGATACTCTCACCATATCCGGCTATGTATGGGATAGCACTCTTTTCATAACGGTGGGGATGATGAGTCTCTCCTTTATGGGTAACAAAAAAAGGAAGCACTCTGCCAAGGGAACGATCCTGCAGTATTTTGAGAGCGGGACTATAGCTGCCCCATGTAACAGGTCCGAGATACATCACACGATCACTGTTGATCTCCTCTTTCAGAATGTCCACTGCATCATCTTTAAAAATACAGAGTCCCGGTGTCTTGAGCCAGCAGTTGAAGCAGCCGATACAGGGTTCCATATCGGCCTTTTGAAGATCAATAAAATGGACCTGCTCATTCCCTCTGCTCTTCTCTTCCAGATAGCTGAGAATATGCTGTCCCTGTTTATCAGGGCTGTCATGAATTATTGTAAGTTTCATTATTCCTACCTTAATACTTCTTGGTCATAAGCCAATGTTTACAGTGTCAACATAGAAAACATATCCTATCATGTTTACACTGTCAACATAAATTTGTTATATTTTGATTCATTATGAGCGAATACCATCATGGAAACCTGAAACAACAACTTCTTGATGAAGGATTAAAACTTCTGAGTGAAGAGGGTATTAAGAACTTTTCCCTGAGGAAACTGGCAAGGCGCTGCAATGTCTCACATACATCACCCTATAGACATTTTTCCAGTAAAGAAGAACTGATCCTGGCCATCGCCGGGGAGATACAGAATAAGTTCAATACTGCACTGAAGGAAGGGCTTGCTTCTACCGAAGGCTCAGCTGAAGAAAAGTTGAATGCCATGGGAAAAGCCTATGTCTATTTTTTTCTGGAGAATCCTGATTATCTTGATCTTCTTTTTCTCAGTCCCGAACTACAGGAAATGGTTACTGGAGAGCATGAGCATGGGCCGGATGATGAGTCTTCCTTTATGACATATCTTATGGCTGTGCTTCCCATAACAAAAGAGAAAGACATTGATTTAGATATCCCCGAAGATCCGACCTGTATTGAGCAGATGCAGACCATACCGGGTGAGGCCCTGCAGCCCTGGTGCCTCATTCATGGACTGACCATCCTTCTAGTTAAAAAAGCCCTGCCCGTACAGGGCAAAGAGGCTGTAGATTTACTTATTGATCAGGTTTTAAACAAGGACCACTTTTAGACCAGGTCAGCCCTTCTCAGCCATATTCTTCTTATAGTTACTCCAGGATGGGAGTCTTTAATTTACATAAATTCCACCAACCCCTCTTTTCCCGATTGACAGATTCCTATTTCAGGAGCAATATATGACTATATTTCACTTTATAGTCATATAGTCATAAAAAGTATCAAGGAGTCAAAATGCCCCGTTCATTCAATGAAGAAGAGACCCAAAAGATAAAATCATCACTGATGAAAGAGGGAAAGAATCTTTTCTCAACCCTGGGGCTGAAAAAGACTACCCTGGATGATCTGGTACAAGCTTCGGGAATTGCCAAAGGATCTTTCTATAAGTTCTTTCCATCCAAGGAAGTTCTGTATATGGAGATTATCGAACAGGAGGAGTCAGAACTGAGACTCCGTCTTCATCAGCAGTACCTTGAAGGAGAAACCCTCAATACAGAAAAAATAAAGACCTTCTTTATGAGCTTTATCTCCTTTATGGATGAAGAACCTCTCTTCCTGAAGATGTTCAGTGAAAATGCAATTGAACAGCTGATGCTTAAATTACCCGCAGAAAAAGTACAGGAACATATGAGTAATGATGAAGACTGGTCCGCCGCTGTTATCAGGGGATGGCAGGAATCGGGATATTTGCCGGACATGAGAGAAGATGTTTTTGCGGCATTGATGAGATGCGTGTTTGTTCTATTCACACAGAAAAAAATAATTGGAGAGAATTACTTCAGGGAATCCCTGGATTTCCTTTTTGATGCATTGGCAGAAAAAATTATCAGTACCGGGAGAGAGCAATGATCCATGTAGAAGATTTAAGATACAGTTATCCGGGAAAGAGTGAGCTGGTTCTGAAAGGGATCTCCTTCAGCATTGAAAAGGGAGAAATATTCGGGTTTCTCGGACCCTCGGGAGCTGGTAAAAGCACGACTCAGAAAACACTGATCGGGATTCTTAAGGACTATAAGGGTAAGGTGAAAGTGGCCGGTAAAAACATCTCCGAGGTTACTGGAGAGTTCTATAATAAGATCGGTGTCTCATTTGAACTTCCCAATCTCTACAGCAAGCTCACAGGAAAAGAAAACCTTGATTTCTTTGCATCTCTCTATAAAAGCCAAACGACTCCTTCTATGGAACTTCTCAATATGCTGGGTCTTGAAGATGCTGCTGATAAAAAGGTGAGTGATTATTCCAAGGGGATGAAAATGCGCCTTAATTTCTGCAGAGCCCTGGTTCATGATCCGGACATTGTATTTCTTGATGAACCGACCGCCGGTCTCGACCCTGTAAATGCAAAAAAGGTGAAGGATATTATACTCAAACTGAAATCCAGGGGGAAAACCATATTTCTGACAACTCACAATATGGCTGTTGCCGATGAGCTCTGTGACAGAGTCGCCTTTATCAATGAAGGAGTCCTGGCTCTTATTGATTCTCCAAGACAGCTGAAATTAGAGAAAGGGGAAAAAAAGCTTCGCCTTGATTATTCAGAGGATGGTCAGATTGTGAGCAGAGAGTTCTCTCTCAAAGGGTTGGGAGAGAACGTTGACTTTCTCAATCTGCTGAAAAATAAAGAGATAGAGACCATACACAGCAAGGAAGCCACACTGGAAGAGATCTTCATACAGACAACCGGCCGGGGATTGTCATGAAAGGCAGGACAGGAACATTTATCAGCCTCCTTCTATGTAATATAAAACTCCAGTACAGGCAGGGTTTCACTGCGGCCTGGGCAGTAATCTCAGGGTTCTATATTCTGGGCCTCTATTTTATTCCGGAGAATATAAAAATGAAGATTCTCCCTCTGATACTGCTGTCCGAACCCTCTACCTTCGCCATGATTTTTACCGGAGCCATACTCCTTTTAGAGAGAGATGAAGGGCTTCTGGAAAATCTGTTTATCACTCCCATGAGCATCAGACAGTATATGCTGTCCAAGGCATTGGCCCTCAGCCTGCCGGCCTGTATCTGCACCACAGCCATTGCAGCAGTACTCAGCGGCCCCGCATGGTCTCTTCTCCTTATTCCTCCTGGAATCATACTGACTACGATCTTCTTTGTACTCCTCACATTTATCCCGGCTTCCGCATCCAGAGACATAATGGGACTTCTTTTTAGAATTGGAATTTATGGCTCCCTGTTTACATTCTCCATACTCGACTATTTCGGAGTTCTAGGAGGATATCATCAATACCTTCTGCCCAGCAAAGGGACTCTTGATATGATGTCTATTGCAATTGGAACAAAGGAAGGGAGCATCCTGACATTGGTTCTCTCCCTCATCAGTCTCTGTGGTGGAATACTTATCATCCTCCCGATCTCGGAGAAACATTTTCGAAAAAACCTTATTGAATCAGGAGGAATTGCATGAGCGAAAAGGCCTTTATTCTTCTGGATATTAAAAACATTTCTCGGGACTTCATACTTCTTGTCCTCCTCCCTGTCCCCCTCCTTCTGGCGCTGATATTGCGGCTGGGATTTTCAGCCCTGGCCGACCTGCTCCGGATATGGATTGATCTTGAGACATACTCTCCCCTCATTCTGATGTTTATCCTGAATATGGGTCCTCTGCTGATTGGGATGATCGGAGGACTCCTGCTGGTGGATGAAGCAGATGATCATGTGATGCCCGCACTGGCGGTGACTCCTCCGGGACGCCGTGGTTTTTTACTCCACAGACTTGGGGCACCCTATTTCTGGACCGCCCTTGTACTTCTCCCGGTCCCCCTGCTCTCGGGTCTGGAAGTAGAGTTCTCCTTTGCCAGACTTTTAGTTCTTGTACTGATTGTCTCCCTGGGAGCACCCCTGGAAGCTCTGATTATCGCGGTTACAGCCCACAACAAAATAGAGGCCATGGCCGTAGGAAAGATGACGGGTATACTCTTTATTGCTCCCTTTATTGCCTGGTTTGCTCCGGGAAACTGGAAATATCTGGGAGGAGTTCTTCCGGGCTTATGGATCTCACTTGCAGGTTTTGAAGAGATGAGCTTTCTAAAAACTGTGACCCTTTTAATGCCGGCTCTTCTTCTGACATCTTTAGCCGTATTACTCCTTCTCAGACGCTTCGAGAGACGAATCGACTGACTCGAAGGGTTTAACAAAGCTCTGTTCCACCTTGTAGTAAAGAAGAGGTACCAGAAAGAGGGTTATGAGTGTGGAACTGAGAAGTCCACCGGCTATGGTCTGCCCTAAAGGAGCATAAATTTCAGACCCCTCCCCGATTCCCAGAGCCATGGGTACAATTCCCAGAACTGTTGTCAGAGTTGCCATAAGTATGGGTTTCAGCCGGCTTGAAGCACCTGAAAGAACGGCATCTCTTAATACAACCTTATCTCTGAAGCGCAGCATATTGATGTAATCAATCATAACAATGGCATTATTAACGACAATTCCCCCCAGGGTAATCCCCCCCAGGAATCCGACGATTGTAAGAGTAGAGCCCATCAGAAGCAGAGCCAGAGACATTCCTGCCAGTACAAAAGGGACAGAAACCATAACAATAAGAGGTTGCCTGAAGCGTTCAAACTGTATAACCATAACCATGTACACTAGAAAAATGGCAATAACAACAACCCTTAGAAGAGAATTGAAGGCACTGAAGGTTTCCGATGCTCCCCCCACAAGCTTCCATTGTACAGAAGGAGGAAGGCCTTCCAGTTCTATTAGAGATTGGATTCTGCTGTTGATTCCTCTGATATCATTTCCTTTCAGATAGGATGTGATAATCACAGAAGGGAGCCTGTTACTGTGCTTTATGGAGGAATAACTCTCATTGATTTCAAATTCAGCGAGGTTGGCCATATTGATGTACTCACCCGATGCTGAAGGGAGGTAAATTGTATTCAGCATATCCTGTCTTACCATCTGTCCGGCATGATTACTTGTGAGGAAAATATCAAGATCCTTACCCTCTTTATTGAAGGTTCCGGCTTTTTCCCCATTCAGATAAAAACGCATGAGCCAGGCGGCATCCCTCAGACTGACTCCCAGGCGGGCTGCCTGTTCAGAATCCAGGCTGATAAGGCCTTCCTTTTTTCCCAGGGAGATATTCATTCCTGTTTCATCGGTATCAGGGTCCATGGACATCCAGTATTCAAGTCTCCTGGCCGCCGGGATAAGGACATCCATCTCCGGTGCAGAAAGTTCAATACTGTACCCCGTCCCCCCGAAACTCAGATCTACTTTAGCATTCAAACCGCCATTTCGAACTGTGATATCAACATCGGGAATGCGGCTGGGGATTTCCCTCTGAAGCATATCCATAATATCAAAGACAGAACGATCCCTCTGTGAACGCGGCAATAGACGTAGAATTACAAATGAGGTATCCGGAGAGCTGGCAAGACTGATAGAGCCGCTCTGTCCGGGATAGGAGAGTTCACTCTCCAGTTCAGGAACTGTTTCAGATATCAGCTCCATGACTTTAAGAGTCTTATCCCTGGTTTGTTCCAGTGTAAAGGAGGCGGGCATATCCATATACACATGGATTTCTCCCATGTCAGTAGGTCCCAGAAAGGAAAATCCCAGGAGATTGAATATCAGAAGACTGAGGCCGAGAATAGAAGCGGCGGTAAAAATAGTAAAACGGGGATGATCCAGAATCCCCGAAAGGGCCCTTCTATATCTGCCCTGAACAGCAGCCAGAGCTGATTCAATCTTTCTCATCCCTCTGCCGGTGATGGAATGACTATCCACCTTCACCGGGACAAGTATAAGCGAGGAGAGCCAGGGCACAATAACAAGTGAAACCACCATGGCTCCGAAGATGGAATAAACAATGGTGAGAGCCACATCCTTCAAAATGATGCCTGTATAATCCTTAAGAAAAAGAAGGGGTATAAATACAGCCAGGGATGTTGTGGTCGATGCCAGTACGGCCCCCCCCACCTCCGATGTACCATCAAGTGCAGCCTGAACAGCGGATTTCCCTCTGCTGAAGTGATTATGAATATTCTCAAGAACAACAATAGAAGAATCCACCATCATACCGATGGCAACAGTGAGGCCTCCCAGGGTCATTAAATTCAAGGACTGATTCCTCATTTTCATACCGATAAAAGCAAAAAGAACTGATAAAGGAATGGCCAGTGCGATGATAAATGTCATACGTAGATTATGCAGGAAGAGGAGGAGGACCAGGACAGCCAGTATGGCTCCTCCGATGGCTGAATTCCGTACAGACTTCATGGACAGGGAGATATTGAAGGCATCATCATTCACGGTTCTGAACCTGATTCCGGGGGCCTCTTGTTCCAGATCATCCAGAACCTTTCTGCCTTCCAATATGATCTGATTTGTATCTGCGGTATTTCTTCTGACCAGACCTACCGAGAGGGTTTCTTCCTGCCTGCTCAGGGCATAGGAATTGGCCTTCTCAGCCAGGATTTCAACATCGGCAACATCTTTTAACAGGACGGCGACACCCTCCCGATATCCCAGGGTCAGGCGTTCAACATCCTGTATACTCTTGAACTTACCTTCTGTTCTGACATTCATACGGGTTGCCCTCATTAGAACATCACCACCAGGAAATGAAACACTCCCTCGATCCAGAGCAACATAAACATCCAGCAATGAGAGTTTTCTGGAAGCAAGCAGGTCGGGATCAACTGTAATTCTCAGCTCTTCATTCCGAACTCCTTTAAGGACGACTTCGGCGACTCCATCAATCCTGGATAGGCCGGGAACGACCCTATCCTCAAGGAACTCGGACTTAAATGAAAGGGAGGCAGGTCCTTCGACTGCAGCCAGATAAACAGGCATGGCATTGGAATTATATCGGAATATCTGAGGCTGCCCACTGATACCCGGGGGTAATTCTTCCATGGCCGTGGATATTTTCTCTCTGACCTCAGGAATCCTCAGATCAAGATTTTCTCCCCAGTTAAACTCGATGGTAATGAGGGAAATACTATTCATGCTTGTGGAGGATAAAGCCTTTACACCGTCCATTGTACTAAGGTTTTTTTCAAGCGGATCTGTCACTTCTGCTTCAACATCCAGAGGAGAACCACCGGGCCAGGTTGTAATAACAACAGCTGTGGGCAATTCTATCCCCGGTATAAAGTCCTGTCTGATTCCCTGCAATGAGAGGATGCCGAAGAGAATCAAGGCAATCAGCAATATTCCTATAACCACAGGATGTTTGACCGAATAGTCTGATATTCTCATTTTTCGAGTATCCTCAGCTCATGTCCTTCGGTCAGAAAATGCTGTCCTTCCAATATAAAAGAAAGATCCTCCATTCCTTCAGGAGCCTGAAATCCCTCCTCCCCCTGGATCAATGGTTCATACTCCATTCTCCGGGGAAGATTATCATTGTCCAGGTACCAGAGACCTCCATCGGCATCCAGAGTTTTCCATTCAAGAATGGCTGTTTCCTCAAGGAGTTCCAATTCAATGAGAACTGCTGCAAACATTCCCGGCCGGATAAGCTTCTCCGGGTCATCCACATCCAGTTGAAGCTGAAAAGTCTTAGATTTCGGGGCTATCCAGGGTGCCACCTGTCTTACCCGGCTTGAAAATTCTTCATTTTCCAGGGCTGGAATTCTTGTGACTATATGCATGGATAAGCCATGATCTCTGAAACGTCCATAATATTCTTCGGGAACATCTATATTCAATTCAGGATTATTCAGATCAGCTATGGTCAGGAGAGGAACTTCAGGAGAGATCAAAGCTCCTTCTTCTCTATGTGTATCCAGCACAGTTCCGTCAATGGGAGAACGGATCTCACACCATTTCAGATGCAGTGCTGCCATGGAGAACTGAGCCCGGGCAGCCTCATAGGATGCCAGTGCCTCATCATAACTCTGAGGTGGTGCTGAATTTGATTTATAAAGAGTTTCTATTCTTTTATATGTAGCTTCGGCCCCCGACAAGGCAGCCTGAGCCTGATTCAGGGTCAGGCGATAAACCTCATCATCAACCAGAGCCAGGACCTGACCAGTCTTTACTTCATCCCCCATAGAGACAGTAATCTTGTTAAGCAGACCGTTTATGCGGGGAAGGACGGTTACAGTCGAACGGCTCTCAGTGATCCCCGTCAGCCGGATATTCCGGCTCAGTGTTCCCATAACAGGTTTCTGGAGTACCACCGGGGCAGGCATCATCTTCAGGTCTTCCTTCTGCCGTCTGTTATTCAGAAAAAAAAGTCCAATGGCAGAAAGAATCAGAATGAGAACAATAACAGACATTCCCTTTGTCATTTTCGCCATGATGCAACCTCCGGAGTTGACCTATGTTCATACTCAATCTATACTCGAAAGGAAACTTTGTAAACCTTCAAAGTGTAATTTGTATCGTATTAAATAGAGGTTCAGATGATTAAAAAAGAGAGAATCACCGAGGCAGCACTCCAGCTTTTCGCAGAAAAAGGCTATAGAAATGTCCGGATGGATGATCTGGCGGAATACCTGTGCATCAGCAAAAAGACCCTCTACAATCACTTTGAGAGCAAAGAATCTCTACTGACAGCCGCCCTGCAGAAAAGAGTTGATGCCAGCCTCAGTATGCTGGTGGAGATCAGTGACGATATGAGTCTGGCCTTTATCCCCAGGTTGAAAGAAGTTCTCCACTCTGCCGGCACGGCCTTATCTTTTACCGATGCCTTCACAACTGACTCCGGTCTGCCGGATGACCTTGTGGATGCCGTCTTCCCCCGGCTCCAGGACCATATACTTCTTCTGGTCAGAAAGCTTGTGGACGAAGGTATAGAAGAAGGTTATATAAGAGCAGATATACCCGTAGAAACTCTTCCTTATATACATCTGGGGATAATTGAAACATTCCTTAAGATGGAATCCCGTTTTGGAGTCAAAGCAAGCCTGAAGGATATGCTTTACTTTATTCAGACCATAGTCTTTACGGGACTCTTAACTGAAAAAGGTCGTATCGCCGAGGAGGGACTTTTATGAGAAAGGTTTATATTTTTTTACTCTGTCTAGTTCTGCCGGCACTTCCTTTAGGTTCTCAGGAGTTATACGGCTGGAAAGATCTTTATGGAAATGCACTGCGTCTGAATGCCTCACTGGCAGAAAAACAGGATGCCGCATCTGCTGCAGAATACAAGTGGAAATCGGCTAAACGATCAAGAGGACCTGAGCTGTCCTTTGAGAGCGATATGTCCTATCTGACCAATCCTCAGGAAGTTCATCTGGAAGCCGGCAGCCTCTATAAAGGAGGACCCATTGCACCGGGGATGGAATTCCCGGCACTTCCTGAAACAGATATGACCCTTCCACTTTATGGGAACCAAAGGTACAGCTTTCGTCTTGTACTGGATCAGCCTCTTATCACATCAGGAAAACTTCTGGGACAGCAGAATATATATAGAGCTCTCTGGGAGAGTTCAATCCTTGATCAACAGCTGAGTGAGTTGATTATCAAAGCTGAAATTCTGAGTATTGTCCACTCCCTCAACTTCCTGCAGGAGATTATTGACCTGATAGAAGAACAAAAGAATTCCGCCAGCCGTTTTGTGAGTCTGACACGAAACTCCTATGATTCGGGGATGGCCTCTTACTCCGATTTCCTGGGAGCCCAGGTAAAGGCACGAGAGATCACTCTGACAGAGAACCAGGTAAGAAGGCAGCTGAACTCTGCTTTACTTCATCTGGAATATCTATGCGGCATTGAAAAACTGAGTCAGGAAAATATCAGTACAGTGGACCTCCCGCCCCTGGGTAATGAAACAGACTCGGAAGCATTGCTTGCAGATGCGGTACAGTACAGCCCTGCTCTGCTTATGCTTCGTCAGAAAATAGAAGTCTCCAGACAGAATGTCAAAGTGGTTCAGGGAAGCAGTTATGGCCGGCCTGATTTTGGATTGAGAGTAGAACTGGACTATGGAGGGGACAGTTTCCCATTCACAACAGACGAATGGGGTTACGATGCAACCAATATTACAAGCACTTTGGGAATTCGGGCGCTTCTGGGAGATTCTGGAAAATCCGCCGCGGATATTAAGTCAGCTAAAAACAGTTTATCCGAAAGTGAACATCAGTATAGAGATTATCAGGAACAGATAAAAAGAGATATTGGGGAGGAGCTGTTCAATCAGAACCTCAGCAGAGAAAACATAGAATATTATAAATCCCGTGCAGAAGATGACATGTCAATGGCCCAACAGAGAAAAGAGTACTGGGAGGCCGGATACGGTATGGAGCAGGATTATCTTCTTCAGATGATTTCCTGGTATTCAGATCTGATTTATAAGAAGCAGGAACAGATTTCACTGGCAGTGTCCTATTACAGACTGAAGGCTTTGACCGGAGTCATAGATAATTAAGAAATACCAGAGATCAGGAGCGGAATGCCAGGGCTTTGATCAGGCAATATACCTCGACACCCTCTTCCAACTCCAGTTCTTCGGCTCCCGGAACAGTGACCTGAGAGGCGATACGGATTCCCGCATCTATAATGCAGAGAATGTGGGTTTCGGTCCGTATTATTCGGCTGATCTTTCCCCGGATCTGATTCCGGACAGAAAGGCCTTCCACTTTGGTACGGGAGAGAGCAACAGCCCTGGGTGATACAACTAGAGAAAAAGTGCGGCCCGGGGATTTAGGCACAATCAGACGCAATGAGGCATTACCTTCCACGGCACATGAATACAATCCCGGAGCCAGTTCTTCAGAATCACTGAGACGGAAGCAGTTTACAAATCCCGAATCCCTGGTCACACGGTCGCCGTAATAATCCAGAGATTCTCCAAAACCCGCACAGCGTCCCTGATCCATAAAGTAAATTTTATCGGTAAGCCGCTGAATATCCGGCAGGTCGTGACTGATTACCAGAAAGGGAATATGGAGCTCATCTCGCAGGTTCCGCAGATAGGGAAGAATGGTCGCCCTCAGTGAGTTATCCATGGCGTTGAACGGTTCATCCAGGAGCAGCATATCCGGTGATGTAAGCAGAGCCCGGCCGATGGCGGCACGCTGCTGTTCTCCTCCCGAAGCTTCACTGGGCATTGTATTCAGAAGGGGTGTCAGTCCAAGAAGTTCTGCGACCTCTTCCAGACAGATACTTCTGTTTGAAGCATACCTTTCGCCAAAAAGGATATTCTCTCTTATGGTCATGTGGGGAAAAAGGAGCTTATCCTGAAAGACCACCCCGATTTTTCTCTTATGAACCGGCACAAAAATTCCTTTATCAGTGTCAGTAAGAACTCTTCCATTGAGGACGATCTTTCCACTTACAGGCTTCTCAAGCCCTGTAAGAAGGGTGAAAAAAGAGGTTTTCCCTGCACCAGAAGGTCCGAAGATACCGATGGTCTGGTCTCCGAACTCTCCATCAATATCAAGTGTAAAATCGCGGCGGGGCAGCTGCAGATCAAATTGAAGACTCATTACGGTACAGCCTCCTTTTCAGCAGTTTCTGATTCAGTGATGAAGATGTGAACATGGCAGCAAAAGATATCAGCACGGATAACAGGACTAGAAATCCCGCCTCCTTCTCCTTTCCCGGAACCTGCAGCAGAGAATAGACAGAGAGGGGTATGGTTCTGCTGATCCCTTCTATATTGCCCGCAAATGTGACGGTGGCTCCGAACTCTCCCAGGCTTCTGGCAAATCCCAGAACAACACCGCTGATGACTCCCGGTAGAATCAGGGGAAGTGTGATTCTGAAAAAAACAGCCTTTTTATCGGCCCCGAGAGTTAAGGCAGCTCTCTCATACCGTGGATCTACCATATCCATGGAGATCCGGATACTTCTTACAATCAGAGGATAAGAGACAACCATGGCTGCAATAACCGCCGCCGCCGATGTAAATGCAATTCTTATTCCGAAAAAGTTATCAAAGAAAGATCCCAGAAATCCCCGGCGTCCCAGAAGAAGCAGAAGCAGGTATCCTGTTGTAACAGGAGGCATCACAAGGGGAAGATTAATAAACCCGTCCAGCAGGTTTTTCCCTCTGAATTCATGACGTGTATAGTAGACCATCAGCAGGGCTGCGGGCAGATTAAGCGCCGTAGCCAGGAGGGCTATCCTCACAGAGAGAAACAGGGTTGTCAGGACATCTGAATAATTCATTTGTTCTCCGGACTGTCAACCGTCAATCAGAGCTTCATATCAAAACCGAATTCTTTAAGAACAGAGTCAGTTTTTCCGCCGTTAACAGCAAAGTCGTAAAAGTCCCTTCCCCCATCACTGCAGTCTTTCAGCAGCGCAGAATAATAGGATACAGGGTTATGGGATTCCTCAGGGAATACTGCAAGTATCTTTACTTTATCAGACTTCAGGGCATCTGTGCGGTAAACAACGCCTCGGTCAGTCTCAGCCAGTTCAACAACAGATAAAGCAGCTCGGACATTGGCTGCCGGCAGGATTCTAGGGGAAAGTTCTTCATACCAACCGTAAAATTCCAGAGCCTTTTGAGCATAGGCTCCCGCAGGAACATGAGCCGGATCTCCCATGGATAACCGCCCTTCAAAACTGCCGGGAAAATCATAATCAGCTCCCAGTTCAAGCGCAGAATCAGGGCTGTCAGAAGGAGCAATCAGAACCATTCTGTTACGGGCAAAGGGTTGTGTTTCTTCCACCAGGCCATCATCAACAACAGAGTCCATCCACTTCTTTGAAGCCGAAATGTAGACATCTGCCTCGGCTCCCTGGGAGAGCTGCCTGGCAAGAGTTCCACTGGATGCCGGATTGAGCAGGACTGTATGTCCAGTCTCCTCTTCGAACAGATCCGCCAGAGTCTGCATGACATCTATTGTACTGGCCGCGGCAAATACTACAACAGAATCCATAGTCTCAGGAGATTCCTGAGCTCCCCCTGCAAATGTGAATGAGATTGGAAAGAACAAAATGGAGACAAAAAGAATAACCCTTTTCATGTTGAATACTCCGGGAACTGTTTATTCAGCTATACCATATTACAATATCTGTAAAACAATATCCCTGCCAACTGCTTCAACAGCTTGTTCAACCTGTTCAGAGATACAGACCGCTGGTATTGGGAGCTCTAATAGTCATTGGGGTCAACGCAGTGGGCATTGAGGAACAGTTTCCGGGAGATTACCCCTTTTTCCGGGCAATCACAAGAAAAGAATCATCATCCTCAAACTCAGTATAGATCTCAGTCTTAAGGATTGTATAGGAAGGCTGAAGAAGGGCCTGAATCTCCTCTTCAAGATAATACTGGAAGAAAAGGCCCCTGAATTCCTCCTGCTTTTCACCCCTCCAGAATGAATGACAGAGTATGCCTTCACTGTTTAAAAGCTCTGCCTGTCTCTCAAATGACAGGATAAGCTCATCCCTTTTAAGATGATGAAGAACCTTGTTGGAATACAGGGCATCAAAGCTGCGGTCCAAATCCAGTGTCACCGCATCCAGCAGGAAAAGATCGGAATCAGGAGAACGCTTCAGATATTTATCCAGAAAGATCTGTGAGTAATCAGATCCAGCCGCCTTATAGTCCTTCTTCAGGATATCCAGATCCACTCCCGGCCCCATCCCTATCTCCAGAACAGAAGCCCCTGAAGGCAGATAATTTTTTAATATGTCAATAAGCTCCTGACCGTCAGAGCCTGCAGCCATGGATATATATTCCTCTACATTTTTTTCTGATTTGAAAAATTCCATAATAACTCCTTAATCCGGGGCTTATGCTCACAGCGGACTCAATGGGAGTATGACCTTGAAACAGGCACCCCCACCATCTCTGTTCTCAACAAGAATCTCACCTCTGTATGCATGCACTACGGCATAGGAGATTGAAAGTCCCAATCCTGAATGTTTTTTCTTCTCACTCCCGGGGCGGTCTGAAAAGAAACGGTCAAATAGCTTGTCCATATTTCCCTCAGGGATTCCCGGCCCACGGTCCAGAACCGTGACCTCAACCTTCCCGCCACTCTTTTTCAGAACAAGTAAAGGATGCTCTCCTTCAGGAGAAAAGCTTAATGCATTATCCATCAGATTGCTAAAACACTGTATCAGGCGGTCTGCTGAGCCTCTCAGGTAATATGGGCCGGCAGACTGAATATCAAGCTGAAATAGATCTGATCCCTCAGTCATGGTTCTCTGCTCTACAAGGGAGGTAACAAGGGCTTTCAGATCCACAGTATCCAGTGACTCTTCGGCCAGTTTAATATCCACATGGCTGATCTCTCTCAGATCATCAATCAGTCTCTGTATCCTGAGCCCCTCTTTTTGAATAATCTGGGTAAAGCGTTTCTGATCAAGGGCATCTGCATCCAGACTCAGCTCAGCTGCATTAAGAATTGCAGCAACAGGGTTCTTCAGCTCATGAGAAAGATCTGAAGAAAATCCGTCCATAAAGCGGGTATATTCAACAAGACTGGAGGAGAGGCCATCCAGAACTCTGGAGAGGTCACCTATCTCATCCCGGTTTTTCAGTGATCGGAACTGCCCCCGTACCCTCCCCCGGTGATCAAGAAAACTCTCTGCCTGATCTCTAAGTTTTTTAACAGGGATTGTAATCGTTCTGGCTAAGAGCATGGACAGGATAGCAGCAGCAATAATTGAGTAGATAAAGATCCTGACCATATCCAGTCTGAGACTGTAGAGATCACTCAGGATTTTATAGGTGGATCTTGAGACCAGCACTACACCGATCACCTCTTCTCCATAAAAAATCGGCAGCGCCGAATAGAGGTTAACCGAACGCTGTCCCCCGCTGGAATATCTTGTAAAGGCACCATATTTCCCGGCAAGAGCCAACTGAATTTCCGGCCCCAGAAGCAGAAAACTACCACTGTAAAATTCGGCGGACCCCAGAGGAGCCGTAGGGGGAACAAATAAGCGCTTTATTATATTAAGGGGGTATACTGCCGCTTTGTAGAGCCAGTTTTCCCTCAGATCCTCTGGAATCTCTTCATAAACTGAATCGATTCTACTGGGTTTTACATAACTGTTGAGAATCTCCTCTACAGGGAGCTGCAGATCAGGAGAACTTGAATCCGCCAGCAGTGCTCCATCTTTATCTACAATTCTTATACGGGCATTCTGATGTCCCTCAAGATTCTTCAGCAGCCGCAATCCCTCTTCCTGTAGATTATCTTTACCATTCAATGATGCCGAAACCAGACGGCCCTGCTGAACCATGGAATGTTCCATACTATCCAGAAGCTGTCTCTCATAGGTATCCAGATAGAGCACGGCACCCAAAGGGAAAAATACCAGAAGCAGATTAAATACAAGTAAGCGCAGTGTGAGTTTTGAGATCATGATAGTGTCCTGAAGCGATAACCCAGACCGTAGACGGCCTCAATTCTGTCAAATCCGGAATCAATAGAACTTATCTTCTTTCTGAGTCTTTTTATATGACTGTCAATTGAACGGTCCGAAACATAATGGTCTAGAGGGAATGCCGCCTGAATCAGCTGCTCCCGGGATCGTACTGAATCGGGGCAGGCACTCAGATCCTGAAGTATACGGAATTCTGAAATTGAGAGAGTAAGAAGCTCACCTTTCCACCAGGCTCTGAAACTCTCCTCACAAAGCCTCAGCTCTGTCTGATCAGAACTGGACTCGGGAAGGACCGCAGAACGGGAGCGCCGAAGCAATACCTTGACCCTGGTACAGAGTTCTCTCAAAGAAAAAGGCTTACACAGATAATCATCGGCTCCGATCTCAAGTCCCAGAATACGATCAAACTCTTCATCCCTGGATGAGAGAAACATCAGAGGAATCTGCTGATCTACTCCCCTCACACGCCGGCACAGCTCCAGGCCATCCATCCGGGGCATCATAATATCCAGAATCATCAACTCGGGAGCTTCCTTCTGAAAGGAACGCCAGGCATCCTCCCCATTCTCAAAACAGGAAACCCTGTGCCCCTCTTTTTCAAGAGCATAACTGAGGGTTTCTCTCAAAGATTCTTCATCATCCACAACTGCAATTACGGCCATACTGATGAGTGTATCACAGCTTTAAAATCCAGGCAGGCAGAATCAGTAATTGCCTTATTTCTGCCTCATTTCAGCCCTTATTCTGCCTGAACATTCTCTCATACTTCCCATAAGCAACAACCCACAAGGAGATACAAATGAAAGAACACCTGGAAATGAAAGACATTAAAAACATCAAAGTAAAGAGGCCCGGATGGATGAACTCAGGAAAACCCGGCTACGGCTTGAAGATCATTATCGTACTGGCAATGATACTTCTTTTTCTAATCCCCCTGGGAATGATTAAAAATCTGGTATGGGAAAGGGAGCAGAGAAAATGGGTGGCCGAAGAGAGTATCCTCTCCTCCTGGGGTGCAGACACAGCCGTGGGCGGTCCGCTGCTGGTCATTCCCCGGAAGATTAAATATGAAGTTACCGATGAAGATGGAAAATACCTGAGAACAGAAGAATATTTGGAAAATGTTTATCTCCTCCCTGAGAGCATGGATATTTTTGCCCAAAGCAGCAGTGAAAGCAAATTCAGGGGTATCTTCGAAGTTCCTGTATTTACTTTAAACGTTGAAGGCTCCGGTAATTTTGCCCTTGAGGCGCTTTATAAAAACTATGACCGTGAGACCCTTGTCTGGGAAGATGCCTATGTGCAGTTCAGTTATCCCAGTTTAAAAGGGATGAAAAGAACCGAGCCTCTCCTCTGGGAAGGGAAAGAACTTGATTTTGAAGCAGGTGACAGCAGCCGATCCTTATACGGAGCCACCCTGAAGGTTGATGTGGATGCGGGACACGGAAATATTCAGGATATAAGCAGGGTTATCCCCTTTCATTTCCAGCAGGAGATCCGCGGCGGTCGTTCTCTTGAGTTCCTTCCCCTGGCAGGCAGCACAAAAATACATATGGAATCCGACTGGGCGGCCCCCTCCTTCCAGGGTTATTACCTGCCGACAGAACAGAACATCACAGATGAAGGATTTACAGCCGAATGGATGATTAACTCACTCAGCAGAAGTGTCCCCGAGTGCTGGAGCGCTTCACAGGATCAATTTTTTCAGGATCTTCTGGAATCTGCCTTCGGTCTTAATTATTATCCCGAGTTTGATTCCTATCAGAAAACAAGACGGACCGTAGAGTACGGCATTCTATTTATTCTGATTCCCTTTCTTACATTTTTCCTTTTTGAACTGATCAGAAAAGTAAAGATTCATCCCGTGCAGTACCTTCTGGCCGGCTTTGGAAATGTTCTGTTCTACCTCATACTCCTCTCCGTATCAGAGCACCTGAATTTTAATCAATCCTATCTGATTGCCTCATCGGCGGTCACTGTAATGCTCTCTCTCTACACTCTCTCCATAAAAGGAATCGGGAGAAAAGGTCTGTACCTCCTGCCTGTTATGACTGCGGGCTATTCCTACCTCTTCTTTGTTCTGAAGTCTGAAGACTATGCACTGATCATGGGAACCGCAGGACTCTTTGGAGCTCTGACTCTGACTATGTATCTGACCAGAGGAATCAACTGGTACGGGAATTCCGAAACAGAAGCTGATGACAATTTGATTTAAGGAGTATCAGAGATTAAAATTAAGGTATGAATACAGAGAAACAAAAACAAAAATCAACTATTTTGAAAAAGTTGCTTTTCACTTTTGGAGGTCTCTCACTCATTCTATTCCTCCTCTTCGGCGGTTCCCTTTTATATGTAACGAATAAATCATTCACAGAACTGACAGAAAGTATGAATCTGCAGCTGGCAGCCTCCCGGGGAGATGAGATTTCCCGCTGGCTGGAGGGACATATCAATATAGTGAAGAGCTTTTCTGATCTGACAATTATCAAGGCAGGAAGTCTGGAGGATGCGGGAGCCTATCTGGAGGGCCGGCATAATTCAATGAACAAAGAATTTGCCATGATATTTATCTCCGATGATCAGGGAAACTATCGCTCAAGCCTTGGCGCTGATGGCAATATATCATCCAGAGATTATTTCAGGGAATTGAAGGACGGTGGTTTGGATACTGCCATAAGCAATCCCGTTGTTTCCCAATCCATGGGCATTCCCATCTTTGTAATTGCTCATAAAGTTACAGACAGTAATGGAAATTTCAAGGGTATTATTGCAGCAACTGTAAAGCTGGAAACCCTCTCCCAGATTGCGACTTCTGTTAAGATGGGCAAGACAGGCTTTGGTTTTATCGTTGACGGTATTGGCTCGGTATTAGCTCATCCTGACCAGGATCTGATTATGCAGACCATGGATACTGAAGAATATCAGTTGAATCTGGTCGGCTTGGACAGCCTCCTTTCTCAGCTGACAAAAGAAGTACAAGGTACCCAGGGGGAAATCAGGAACAAATCAGGAGAGCGCCTGGTCACATTCCTCCATTCGGTGAAAATGACTCCCGGCTGGACCCTGGGAATAACAATTAGCAGAAAAGAATATCTTGCAACCATAACAGAGACAATCAGGCTCATTATCCTGATGACAATAATTGCAATTACCATCCTTGTTGCAGCGGTATTCCAGTTTGCACAAAGCTTCAGTAAAACAATAAAGGCTGCTGCACTGCTTGCGGTGCAGATATCCGGGGGAGACCTTACAGCCCGGATCGATGACAAAGTTCTCAAACAGTCAGATGAAGTCGGGGACCTGGCACGGGCACTGAATCAGATGACCACAGAACTGAGAGAAAATTTTATTGAAATACAAAGCATTGCAGATCAGATTACCCAGGGCAGTGAAAGTATCAGTTCCACAAGCCAGCTTATGTCAGAGGGAGCCACAGAACAGGCAGCAACATCTCAGGAAGTTTCGGCTTCCATGGATAAAATGACCGATTCTATAAATGCAAACTCCGACAACACCAATATGACCGAGTCCATTGCAAACAAAGTTGCTCTCAGTGCCGGTGAGGGCGGAAAAGCGGTTGATGAAACAATAACGTATTCTAAAAATATCTCAGAGAAGATCAAGGTCATCAGTGAAATAGCAAGACAGACAAATATGCTTGCTCTGAATGCGGCCATTGAAGCGGCAAGGGCAGGAGAAGCCGGAAGCGGGTTTGCCGTTGTAGCAGGTGAGGTTAGAAAGCTGGCAGTAAACAGCCAGAAATCGGCAACCGAAATAATATCGGAAACAACAGAGTCATTGAAAGTTGCCACATCTGCGGGACAGATTCTTCTGGAAGAGGTTATTCCGGAAATAAGAAATACAGCCGAACTGGTAAGCGAAGTAAAAGCCGCCACAGAGGAACAGCGAATTGAGTCTGAACAGATCAATACTGCTCTGAGACAACTGGATTCTGTTGTTCAGCAGAATGCCGCTTCCTCCGAGGAATTGGCATCCATGGCAGAAGAGTTCAGTTCCCAGGCATTGGTGCTTAACGAGCTGGTAGCCCGTTTCAAGACGGAGAATTAAAACTCGTACTATTTCCTGGTTTTATATGGTCCTTCCCCGTTATAGAAACGTCCCAGCCATTTATCCCAGGGGATAGTTCCACCTCCGAAATTACAGGAAACATAGCGATGATGGAGATAATGGAAATAATCACCGGCAGGCCAGACTCCTTTAAACAGTGGTCCTTCAAAGCCGGTGTGCCCGGGAGCCGGTGTTAGAGCAGTCAACTGGGAATTGAAAAAGAAATGAACCGGATGACTGGGCACAACAAAATGGATAAGCACCACTGAAAAATAGAGAAAATGTTCAATAGGATGCATAGCCAGCCCGGACCAGGGACCGCAATTCGGATTTTTATGATGAACACTGTGTATGGATCTGAGAAGAGGTTTCCAGTGAATCAGTCTATGAATGAAATAGAAATGAGTCTCCCTCCAGAGGGGTATAATAAGAAAGAATGCGACAAACCAGACAGGATTATCAGAGAGTTCCATCAGAGGCATAAATCCCTTAGCACCCAGCAGGTAATATAAAACTTCCCAGGCCGTCCAGATTGGGACACCAAAAATAAGAGACCTGAACATATTATCCTTCACCTGATCTTTAAACATAAATTTCTTTGAATTCTCAGCCTGCCACCCGGGATGATACTTTCCCCGGGTACCCTGAAATTTCAGGATATAGAGTGTCAGATGGTAAAAGCCGAAAACCAATATAACAAAGATATAGTTTCGAAGGAGCATTCCACCGATCCAGGGTGCACTGAGTTCAGATGTCACTGAGAAATCTGCTTGAAG
Source organism: Oceanispirochaeta sp. M1 (assembly GCF_003346715.1). Lineage (NCBI taxonomy): Bacteria > Pseudomonadati > Spirochaetota > Spirochaetia > Spirochaetales > Spirochaetaceae > Oceanispirochaeta > Oceanispirochaeta sp. M1. Next base: position 22,034 of record NZ_QQPQ01000014.1, on the reverse strand, counting down.
ATAAAACCAGGTACAGACTGCCAGCAAGGCATAAGCCAGATGTCGGGGCCAGAGATAACCGCCCCAGGCGAAAAGCCATTTTAAGACTGCTCCAATTTTCCAGGGCCATTGAAACAAGGGAGAATACTCCATGGCAGGAGGGCTCCAATGCCCTTTTTCATCTCTTGTTTCAAAATCTATGTCTGCCTTTCCCACTTTGTCCTCCCCATACTGACCAAAACTCTAATAACAGTATAAATGTCATAAATAAATTCTGTCGTCTGGAGAAATTATGTTTTTAAATGGACTAACTATGAATCAGCGGGATGAGTCAAACCAGGAGACCAGCAGATCTGTCTCTTCTTTGCTGATTTTCTCTTTTTCCAGAATAATCTCAAAGGTTTTCTTTGTATTGATTTGAAGAAAGAGTGCTTTGTTCGTTAACTCATAGGATCGAATCCAGTCCCAGCCCAGATCTTCTTCCTCTCCGTTGATCTCATTATGGATATGAATCCCATCGGCTGAAAAAGTATATATACTGCTGTTCTCACCATGCTTGCGGGCAAGGAGCCGGGTGGAACCGAAGATCATAATCATGGCAAGACTCATGACAATCAGAAAAAAGGTAAAAAAGACCATCAGGGTATTCAGAGACAGGAGCACTCCGCCTCTGATAACTGTGATCCCGATGCTGTAAAGCAGGCAGGAAAAAGTATAATTTCTGAAACTTCTTTTTTTAAAATTTCTGAACTTTGCAGTGAGGATTGTGTTATAGCTGCAGGCTATTTTCTTCTTTACGGTTTTCTGATCTTCTGACATGGGCCTATTATGAACAGCCTTTGCTCTGTATACAATATTTCCGGTTAGAATTCCTATAGAGTTTTTACAATGGATATACTTTTCTATCAGTAAAAGGCTAAAATACATATTATGGACAGCGTACCCGAAGCTCTTCCATATGGATTAAGACTCAAGCTTCTCGGCTCATTCTTTATTATAATTATCTCTTTAGCAGGTCTCAATGGATACACCCTGATTAGAATCACATCACAGGACAGAGTCCTTTCAAAACGGGTGGATCATCAGATTGAACTTCACAGTATTCATAGCAGTCTTCAAGGAATGAACAGCCATATAAGCAACTATATCCGAAGCGGAAATGAGGAGTACATCATATCCTTCAGACAGGAATTCGCCGCAGTCACAAAACGTTTGGGGGTATTGGGACTCATTGCCGATGAAAAAGAGATGAAAGACTCTTTCCGGGATCTGACAGCCATGATTGAAACCTACAGAGAGAGAGCATCAGCTCTTATCAACTTGTACAATGATGGAGCAGAGACAATTTATGTCTGGGAATCAGAGCTTGATTTATTAAACCTTTCGGGATACATCAGGGAAGAACTTGAAGAACTCAACTCTCTCTTCCTGGATAATCTCCAATCCTTTTTCCTCACTTTCAAAATGCAAATGAGCAGAAGTTTGAAAATCAATATTAGTTTCGTTATTCTGATGATTCTTTTCTGCTATGTCCTGGCATGGAATTTCAGTATCTCAGTTTCAAGACCGATTCATCAACTTGCTCTGGAACTGATCCGCTTCGGTAAAGAGACAGAACATGTTGATCTCATTATACCTCAGCGAAAAGATGAGATCGCTGTTCTGTTCCGGTCATTCAATGAGATGTCAAAACATATTACCGGACAGATCGAAGGAATTCAGGAGAAGGCTGAACTGGAACAGCGATTGAAGGACAGGGAGATTCAGCATCACCAGACAGAACATCTCCTGAAAGAATCGGAATTGGCTCTTCTTCAATCCCAGATAAACCCTCACTTTCTATTCAATACTCTGAATATAATTGATTCTTTAAGCAGCCTGGAAGAGGCTCCCCGTACCGGAAAAATGATCAGAAGTCTATCTGATTTACTTCGCTATAATCTGGTTATGCAGAAAAGAGCCGTTCCTCTGGAAGAAGAAATTGAGTTGATCAACAGCTATATTCATATACAGAAAACCCGCTTTGGTGAAAAATTAGCTTACAGTGAAGAGATCGATCCTGAAGTACTCAAGACCACTGTCCCTGCATTGATCCTGCAGCCTCTGGTTGAAAATGCCATTAAGCATGGCCTGGAACCCATTTCCCGACCAGGATTAATAAGTTTAAAGGCAGTTAAAAGAGATAATGAGATACTCATAGAAATCATTGATAACGGCTGTGGAATTACAGCTGAAAGAATCGATGAAATCATGGATACTGATTTTGAAACAAAATCTATGGGTATCAGAAATGTTATAAGAAGACTGGAATTGAAATACGGAAAACCATGCCTGAGTCTCAGTGCTTCAGACAACTCCGGGACCATCTGCAGGATTTTGATACCGGCTTAGTATTTCAGCCTGTAATCACGGGGAGATATCTTTATCTGTTTCTTAAATACTCTGCCGAAATAATTAACATCGGTATAGCCGGATCTTACAGCTATTTCTTTAATACTGAGATCTGTTTCCTTCAAAAGACGGCTGGCCAGTTCCATTCTTCTACTGATCAGATACTCCAGAAAATTCATCTTATACCTGTCTTTGAATATACGACTCAGATACTGAGGAGTAAGTCCTACAGAAATAGCGGCTGTCTCCAGACTGATTTCCTGAAAATCATTCAGATCTATATATTTCAGAACTTTCCTGATTTGCAGATCTTCAGAGGACTCACTCTTTTTAAGAATTGATAAAAGATCAATCAGAGAAGCTGCAATCCATTCCAACATGGAAAGCCGATCAGTATGTAAATGAATATTACGCAGTAGGTTGAAAATAAGACGGCTGCTGTTTACGTCTCCTTTATCATTCAGAAATCGCCGGAACATAATTAAAAACTCATTCAATGCCATCTGTGAATCACCTAGACTGTATTCGGGCATACTGAGGATCTTAAAAAACATGTTGACTGAATCTTCAGCACTGTCCCATCGCTCTTCTTCTGCTGCTCTTAAAAAACGAAGTTCAAGATCACGGGGATATTCTAAAAGAACAGAACTTCCAATGATGGAACCGGATTCCAGTGTATCCAGAGCCTGTGAAAAAGAGAGTGGGAAATCGGAAGGTTGACTCTGTACTGATCCCACAGCTGTTCGAACACTGAGGGATGTCAGAATCTTAATTCGATGAGCAATACCTTCCACCAGAACCATGTTTGGCAATGCAGTATCATCTTTTATAATGAAGACCGGAAGGATAGTTCCAATCCATCGTCCGGGTAAAACTCCAGGAAGGTGCTTAAGATATTCATTAATCTCTGTAGCAATCTTTTCATCAACTGAGAAGTCATCAATTCGGAATAATGAAAAATATCCAGACTTAACAGGAGGCTCCTGATGGGAAGCATAAAAATCCGCATCAAGTCCTCCGCAGCTGCCATAGATAAAGGAAGTAACCATGTCTCCGGCAGCTATCTCTTTAAAGGTCTGCAACTGAATGGATTCTCTGTTATAATCTTCAAGGCTGCAAATTCTCTGTACTGCTTTATCAAGAAGCTGACTCAGTTTTTTCTCATTAACAGGTTTTAACAGATAGCCCAGGATTCCTGAATTAAGAGCATCCTGAACATATTCAAACTGATCATAGGCCGATAAAACTATTATCTGAGCTCCGGGATGGCGTTCAAGGATAAGACGGGATGTCTCAAGCCCATTCAAATCGGGAATCTGAATATCCATCATAATAATATCTGGTTGCAGTCTCCGGAATGATTCCAGTCCTTCCGGACCGGTTCCTGCTTCTCCGCAGACAGAGAACCCCGGAAACCTTGTATCTATCAGTTTCCTGAAAGATAAACGGGCCAGGGGTTCATCATCAATAACGAGAATGCTGTATTCTTTATTCATCAGCCCTCTATGAGCGTTCAGCATTAAATTCCTTCACGGTTTCTATAAGAGCCGCCATGTTTTCTACAGGAGTCAAAGCCTGTACATTATGGATGGCATCAAATACAAAACCGCCCTGTCTGCTGAATATTTCAAGACGCTCGCGTACCTCTTTCCTCACCTCAGCAGGAGTCCCGAAGGGCAAGGTCTTTTGAGTATCTACTCCGCCTCCCCAGAAAGTCAAGGAATTTCCATAGTTGTCCTTCAGCTGCTGAGGATCCATACCATCTGCAGAACATTGAACTGGATTGATAATATCAAAGCCACTGTCTATAAAATGAGACATAAAGGGTTCAACCGCACCACAGGAGTGCTTAAATGTTTTCCAGCTTGTATTCTCATGAATCCAATTATTAATTTTTCTATAATAGGGAGCATACATCTCCTCGTAAGAATCGACAGAACAGAATTGAGAATTCTGTGTACCGAAATCTGTACCACAGATAAAAACAGCATCAGGAGCATTACCCACAGCAGCAAAGATTTTTTCCAGATTAGCTAAGGCAATTTCACTCTGTTTTTCAAAGACTTCATGGATATAATCTGCACGGATCATGGTGGAGACATACCATTCAGTAACATCGCGGATACCTTTTGGATACTTGAGAAATGGTCCTGGAACCATAGCAATATCACCAAAAGCTGTTCCACCAAAGGTCGCTATAATCCCCCGACCTGTTTTTTCGGCTTCATCACAAGCAGACTTGAAATAGGCAAGATCCTCTTCCTTAACTGGTCCGAATTCCTCCAGGTTATCTTCAGGGTTCAGATTATCATCATCAATCTCCCCCTGCCGTACGATTGTATCGTAGAAATAACCGCTTTCAGGCATTCTGCCGCTGGGTGGCACAGAAGTATCACCTTCAGGGTAGATATAAACATCCTTACCTTCCATGGAGACCCGATAGTCTCCCGGAACAAGTACATCCTGTCCCCAGGGAGTTTTCCATTCCTTCCAGTTTTCATTAGGGAATCCAAACATAGTATTTCTGGGAAAAACACCAGTGACATCTGCTCCTATAACCTCCTGAAGATCTTCTTCAACCAGGCCGAGCATTTGATAGGGTTCATGTATTTTAACGGGCATTTTCTTCATCCCATAGTACTCTCTGAGTCCTTCAACAACAGAACAGTGCAGACCAGTAACACTTGTAGCTCCAAAGTCCAGCGGCACAGGTCCGTCATTATGATTTAATGAGTTCAGCAGTATTTCTTTACCTGTCATAATAATTTCCTCTAGCCCAGGGCTTTATATTTTTTTGTCAGAGTATCGATAAGAACAGCTGTTAGCAGAGTTCCCCCGATTACAAATGTCTGCCAATAGACATCCACACCCAGCAGGGTAAGTGCATTGGTGATCAAAGCCATCAGAAAAGTTCCCAGAAAAGCACCAAGAACAGATCCTTCTCCACCCTGTAGACTTGCTCCCCCGATAATTACTGCGGTAATGACTCTCAATTCCATCCCGGAACCGGCTGTTACAGACGCAGACCCTAGCCTGGCAGTCATAACAATTCCTGAAATGGCGGCAAACAGACCGGTCAGTACATAAGCAAGAATTTTCATTTTATCCACAGGAATCCCGGACAGACGGGCGGATTTTTCATTTCCACCAATATAATAACTCTGCCTGAAAAATCTGGATTTTCTCAAAAAGACATCTCCCAGAATTATCAGTACAGCTGCAATAATAATAGGAGTCTGTATACCAACTATTTTTGCCTGACCAATAGCTTTAAAAGCCTTGGGAAGACCTGTAATATTCTGTCCTCTAGTAACAATAAGAGTCAGCCCCCTGAAGAGGCTCAGAGATGAAAGAGTAGTTACAAAGGGATTGATTCCTATTTTTGCAATTACAAATCCGTTAAAGAGGCCGATTGCTGCTCCAAGAAGCAGACCGATAATTACAGCCAGAGGAATAGGCAGACCAGCTTTCAACGTCATTGCTGTGATGGCACCGGTAAAAGCAACAATAGATCCGACAGACATATCAAACCCGCCTGACACCATCAGATGAGCCATAGCTACAGCAATAATTGCCTCCAGGGATAAACCAAGCAGCACAGCTAGAATATTGCCGGTACTTAAAAAATAAGGGGATGCAAATATCATCACCACAAAAAGGAGGGTCACAATCAAAAAGATCATGAATTCCCTCTGTTTAATCATAGATTTCAACCAGTTCATATTATACGTTCTCCTTGCACAGTCCCTGCAGCGAGGGTCATTACATTTTCTTCAGTAGCTTCATTACCGGGGATAGTTCCCACCAAAGTTCCAGTCTGCATAACCAGAATCCGATCACTCATCCCAAGGATCTCCGACAGGTCGGAAGAGATCATCAAGATCCCGACACCCTTAGCCGCCAGGTCACGGAGGAGGCTATAGATTTCAGCCTTAGCACCTACATCAACCCCTCTCGTTGGTTCATCAACTATCAGAAGACGGGGTTTGATCCCCATCCAGGCACCAACTAGAACCTTCTGCTGGTTTCCACCTGAAAGTTTGGCCACCTTCTGGTTCAGAGAAGGTGTAGCAATACCAAAATCATCTTTACATTCCTGAGCAAAATTCCTGATCTTTCCATCATTTAGGAAACCGTAGGCAGATGAAAAATCTTCAAGGTGGTTCCCCACAAGATTCTCAGTAACAGTGAAATCAAGGATAAGCCCCTGGGATTTCCTGTCTTCACTCAGATACCCGATTCCATGAACAATCGCATCCTTTGGATTACGAATTTCAAGGGAACGTCCGTCAAGACTGATGTTTCCAGAGTCCGCAGGTTCCGCTCCGAAAATAGCACGGCCCAACTCAGTCCGCCCGGCTCCGACCAATCCAGCCATTCCAACAATCTCTCCGGCTTTAACATTAAAACTCACATTTTCAAACTGACCTTTCCTGGTAAGATTCTCAACTGTAAGCAAGTCATTACCTATCTTCTGATGATCTTCTCTATGACCATACATATTTGAAATAGCTCTTCCCACCATATTGGTCACCAGATATTCCTCATCAATATCTTTTACATCCTCACTGCAGACATATTTTCCATCTCTCAAAATGGAAACCCGATCGGCTATCTCAAAAATTTCACTGAGATGGTGCGAAATATAGATAAAGGAGAGCCCCTGTTTTTTGAGCTTCCTGATATTGGCAAATAACTGATTTACTTCATGCTCCGTAAGAGATGAAGTAGGTTCATCAAGAATAAGAACCTTTGGATTAAACGAAATAGCTTTTATAATCTCGATTACCTGCTGATTAGCTACCGACAGCTCATGAACAGGGGTTGACGGGTGTAATTCTTCAAGATCAAAAAGAGCAAGCAGCTCAGTGGTCTGACTGTAAAGAGTCTCCCAGTCAATCATATTCATCCGCCCCACAGGCTGCCTGTTGGCAAATATATTTTCAGCAATACTGAGACTGGAGATCAGGCTCAATTCCTGAAAGACAATACTGATCCCCTTATGGTTGGCATCATGAGGGGATGCAAAATGAACTTTTTCCCCTTCCATATATATCACTCCGCCATCGGGTTGATAGATTCCGCTTAAAGTCAGCATCAGAGTGGACTTCCCTGCCCCGTTTTCACCCACAAGAGCATGGACTTCACCTTCTCGAATTTGAAGATCCACACCATCAAGAGCACGAACACCAGGGAAAAATTTCTCTATTCCCCGTGCTTCCAATATCCATTCAGACATAATTTCTCCCATAATTCAAAAAAAGCAGTCCTCCCGCAACAGGCAACAGGACTGCACTTTTTTTTACATCAACTGTTAAAATGAATTGTTTATCTCATAAAATATTTGTAATTGGATGCATCAACGATAATGGTTCCAGTATCAACTGCTGCAGGGATACCGAGGACTCCGGCAGCCTTGTTATCAGTTGTAATTGCAACCTTGCTGTTATTCAAGTTAAAAAGGATTTGTGTTGCATAGTAGGGCATCAGAGCTGTCTGCTGTGCAACTGTTGCAGAGATAACACCTTCTGCAATTCCTTCAAGAACTTCATTTCCTCTGTCCATGGCAATAATTTTGACTTCTCCTGCTTTACCTGCTTCACGGATAGCAGTGGCTGCACCTGAACCTCCTGCAGCTTCAACACAGGCAATACCGGCAAGGTCAGGATATTTTTGAAGAAGAGCAGAAGCCGCCTGAGCAGCAATAACAGGGTCACTCTGTGTATCTACAAGCTGTACAAGTTCAATTCCGGGGTAAGAGTCAAAGGCAGCCTTATATCCGGCAACTCTTTCTTCCAGGTTTGACTGACCGGGTTTCAGCATGATTGCAACTTTACCTTTCTCACCAATCATTTCCGCCATCTTGTCGCCACCCTGTTTTCCGGCGCCGAAGTTTCCGGTACCGATAAAAGCGAGTCTGTCAGAATCGGGCAGGTCAGCATCAACTGTAACAACAGGGATACCTTCTGCAATAGCTTTGTTTACAATCGAATTCAATGCAGGTTCAAAACCGACCACAACAATACCATTAGGTTTTTTTGCAATTGCGGATTCAAATGCAGCAACCATGGCATTCATATCGTATTCTGCAGGTCCGATATATTCAGTACGGACACCCAGCTCTTCTCCCACCATTTTCATTCCCATTTTATGGTCATAGAAATAGTCAAGATTTCCCAAAGCAGATACTTCAATATAAAGCTGATCGGCAGTAGAAACGGACTCAGCTGAAGATTCGGCTGCAGATGTAGATTCAGCCTTTTGACATCCTGAAAAGATGACAGCCAGCAGTAATAGAACAGGTAATAATTTTCTCATAAGAACTCCCTTTACGATTAGTTAATTCATCATAAAGGGTGATTGAAAGGATTGAGGAGGATCAAAAAATTACAAAAATGTGGAAGATATTACAGATAAATCCTTGTGTCAGGCAATTCTTTCATTCCATGATTAATTTAATCATGAATATATTAATTTTGTCTCAGTCTCCTGGAATTACAGTACTGACATCCATATTCATCTCACCCTGGCTGTCTGTGATTCTATACTCTCCTCTGAGCCTCTCCATAATTCAGTCCTTCTTCTCTATTGGTTCCTGATAGAGGGCAACCACCTTCTGAATAATCTCTACTACCGTACCGAATATTGCCAGGATCATGAGAATCGGGAAAAGAACCCTGAATACACCCACAATCTTATCCCATCCCTGCGCCTGAAGTTCGTCTATAAGGAAGAGATTGGCAAACCCTATCTTAAACAAAAGAATAGTCACTGCCAGGGAATAGGCCCGCAGCAGTAGATCACTAAGTCTGAGAGGAAGAGACCAGCTCCTCTTCCAAACCATCAATCCATTAAAAATAAGTCCCAGAAACCAGCGAATCATCATAAGTGGAACCAGACTCCAGAAGGCCTCAGCCAGAACAGGAATAAAACGGTGGGTTCCGTCACTGAAAATATGAATGCCGATGATATCCCTGAAAAAAGTGAAAAGGACTATAGCGATAAGCGTCATTACAATCTCAACAATATGGTCAGCAAGTTTTATCTGAACGGGAAACTCCTTCTCCGGAAGGAGATCTACGGTCCAGCTCTCTTCATCCAGAGGATCCGTCCATTTTTCATCGGGAACACAGTGCCCTATAATAAAAAAGACAATAAGAAGAGATCCAAGGGCGGAAGTCAGAGCGCTGAATAACTCCCCGAATACTTTCAGGACAGCCATAAAGGAGACCCCGTTCATTCCGAGATCTATTGCATTGGTCACGACAAGGACCAGAACCAGAACCAGAAGAACAATGCTGCTGACCATCTTGAAAAAGGGATACAGCCCGGGATTGAAAAGAAAGGGTTCAGACTTGTAGCTTGCAGCCTTGCAGCGGGGAGCACCTAAGGACTGAAGGTATTCCTTCATCAACTCCTCATCCACTTCACCGCCCTCATAACGATCTTCAAGTTCATCCAGTAGATTGGAATGAAATTCTTTCTGAATATCCTGTCTCCCTTTCAGGGGGAGGTGGCGGGACAGAACTCTTTCGTAACGGTACAGCCATGCTTCGGCCTTTGCAGTCATAGTCATTTGATCAAACTCCTTATGGTTGAATCGAGACCTCTCCATTCAAGCTTCAGGGTTTCATACAGCTCGAATCCCTTCGAACTGAGCTTATAGTAGCGCCGGGGGCGGGACTCCTCCATCTTCCATTCACTCTCCACAATGCCCTGGTCTTCCCAGCGGCGCAGCAGAGGATAGAGGGTATCCTGAGAGAGGGAAAAACCTTCTGCCTCAAGCTCACGGATAAGGGAATATCCGTAATGCTCCTCTCCCAGACGGCTCATAACGGCTAAAGAGAGTACTCCTCTCTTCATATCCTGTTTAAATCGACCCTGTAATGCGTTGCTAACGGTATTCATACCTACACAATACTGTGTCATGCACAGTATTGTCAAATTCAAAAAGGCCGATTTTCGAAATTAATACCAATTTTATAAATGAAAAATCCGGAAGCCCCTGAAGGCCTCCGGCAAATTAAACACACAAGCTCAAGACTCAGCTGACGGCAGGAGCAGCCTCAGCAGTTTTATTTTTCTGAGCAAAAACAATAAACACGGCAAAAAGAAAAATGAATATAGTTAAAATCTTTATATGGATCTACTTAAAAAGGTGTATAGTATAATTCTACTATAAATAATATAAATTCACTTCTGACCAAAAAAAAGGATTAACAACCGTTTCCTAATGGGTTACAATTTGTACGTCGATGCTGATTCGAAAAAATTCATAAAAGAGAGGGCTTTTGTTTTTTACTGAAATATCTGTTCTCTGGGCAATCCTAATCATCTCCTCTTCTGTACTTGCGTTATATTTGTCTGCATATTCTTTCTTTCGAAGACAGGTATCGGGAGCAATTGAGTTTAGTATTTTCATGTTTACCATTGCTATGTACAGCCTTGGATATGCCTTCGAAATCAATGCTGTCACAATTGAACGGATTCTTAATTTTATACGCTTCCAATTTTTATGGACCACTTTTACGGCTCCCATATTTCTACTGTTTGTACTGCGCTTTATCAGACAGAAACCAATTAAAAGTATTTACTATTTCCTCCTTTTTATCATCCCTGTAATTATTGCGGCCTTAGGTCTGACCATAGATTCTCACACACTTCTTTATCGAAGTTATTATCTGGTAGAGGGCGATCATTTCCCTCTCATCAGATATGAGGGTGGGAGCTGGTATGCGGTTCAGCAAATTTATCTTATAGGGACATCACTGGCAGCAGAGATATTGCTTCTGGTGTACCTGCTGAGAACCAGAGGGACTGTTCAGAAACAGGCTATTCTGATATTTATCGCCAGCGTAATGCCCACAGTCAACGCCATACTACAGCCGGAACGATCGGTTAACTCCTATCTGGATCTGCAGCCTTTTGTGATGCTTTTAATGGGGATTCTTCTCAGTATTGCTCTGTTCAGATTTCAGATGCTGGATCTTGTCCGTGCTGCCCGTTGGATGGCTGTTGACAGTATTCATGATATTCTCCTCATCCTGGATAAGGATAAAAATGTACAGGATATAAACAACGCAGGGAAAAAAAGTGAACTTCTCAGTGACTTGAAAATAGGATTCCCTTTCTGCTGTAAATCAGAGTTTTCACAATTTATAATGTCAAAAACTATCTTTGATGATATTGATATTCATAAAAGAACACATCATTTTGACTGGAATAATAAATCCTATAAGTTCACAGTATCCCACGTCCTCAACAGAAACGAGGAAATACACGGTTACGCCTTTTTAATCAACGAAAACACCGAAGTTGTTAAATTGATGAATGAGTTGGAGCGGCAGGCGATATATGATGAATTGACATCAATGTTCAATAGGCGTCAACTGATAAACCTGGCGAACCGGGAAATTGAGATTGCACAGCGAAATGCCACTGACATAGGAATCATCATTCTTGATCTCGATTATTTCAAACTTGTGAATGACAGATATGGTCATCTTGCAGGTGATAAAGTACTCATAAGTGTTGCGGCCTGTATCAGAGAGAATCTTCGTACAAGCGAAATCTCAGGTAGATATGGCGGGGAGGAGTTCTGTATTATTTGTCCTCAGTCTAACGGAGCAGAGACTTATTCCATTGCCGAGCGTCTCAGGACATCCATTGAAAGACTGGTGATTGATATCGGCGGTGATAAAATAAAAGTAACCGCCAGCTTTGGTGTACACTCAACTCCAGACATTACTGGATTGAATACAGAAGTACTACTTCAGAATGCAGACTCTGCTCTATATGAAGCCAAAGAAACCGGTCGAAACCGATCGGTTCTCTGGTCTGAGATAATGTTGCTGCACTCTTGATTCTTTACTGAATTATTCTTCAATATCAATAATATCCAGATCCTTTTTCAGATCACGAACCGGATTACACTGAGGCAGCATAAATCCGCCCTCTCTTGCACAGTCCTCACCCAGAATACGGAAAGAACGCTGAAGAGCCTTTGCCAGTTTCTGAGCACCCGGATCTGAGCTGCTTTCGGCAAGCCCGGCGGCAAGAGCTTCCAGAGAACTCTTCTTCTCCAGAAAAGAGAGCATGGAACCCACAAGCTGTGTATCTTTAGCTTTTGGTTCAGGGTACTCCTCAAAAACAAGAGAAATAGCATGAGACGGACAGGCATCTACACACATACGGCAGCCGTCAATGCATTGTGTTTTATCAATCTGACCATTTTCTGTATCCGTGGCCCCAGTGGGACAGATAAAGAGACAGAGACAGTCCTTGGTACATAAGCTTATATTTCTTGATGCATACATTTTTTTTTCCTTATATGACTGGGACACTAAATCTTTGAAAACCGGGATGGCGGAGCCTTGCAGACCGGACAGAGTGCTGGTATATCTATGCCCAGATAGATAAATCCGCAGGCCTCACATATATAAATATCCTTACCCTCTGTCAGGGCTTCCCCTTTGGACAGATAACGATCAATCAGACTCTTCTGTATGGTTGTCACTTTCTGTCCCCATACTAAAGCTCTTTGTACACCACGGTCATTAAGAGCTTTTGCCTCTGCCTGAACATCTGGATAATCCTCTGCCAGAGTTTTTGCCAGATCCTCTTTTATTGATGCAAGATCAGCCCCATTTTTACTTTCTCTATACTCATCTGTGAGTCCCGAATAAGCGGTCTGAAGTTCATACTTCTGCTGTTTTTCTGATGCCTTTGCCAGATTGCTGAAAATAATCGACAGAGCATTACTGCTTAGATCATCTGTTTTTGTTTTATGCATATGCACACCTCTTATATAAATTGTAGCACAAAAAAACCAAACGTCAGCTTTTGAATAAAAAGAAGCTCATATTGGAGATTAACTGTTCATTATTTCTTTACAATAGTCATAACTTTCCTTATTATTTAAACAGTACAAGGATATAAAAAGGGAGTCCTCAATGACTGAATTACTGCCTAGTTTTTTCGCACCGGCTTTGAGGGACAGTGACGAGAAGGTTCAGACAGATCTTGAAGTGATTACCCATAATCCAGTCATCGATTCCATACTCACGTCAGTGGGCGGACTGCTGGCCGTACTCAACAACAAGAGACAGATCATCACTGCCAATGCGACACTCCTGAAAACTCTGGGAGTACCTGACATCCAGTGCATTCTTGGCCAACGTCTTGGTGAAGCCCTGGACTGTCCTCATGCGAGAGAGATGCCCGGCGGCTGCGGCACAAGTAAATACTGCTCAAGCTGCGGTGCAGTAATCGCAATGATCTCCAGTCTGGAAACTAAAAATATTTCCGAAGAGAAGTGCCATATAGAGAAAGATGATAACGGAAAAAAACTGGATCTCAGTTTTTCTATCCGTTCCTGCCCCATAGATATAGAAGGGAAGGGCTTTCTGCTCCTCTTTCTCCAGGACATCAGTGCTGAAGAACGCTGGCAGGCGATGGAACGGGCCTTCTTTCATGACCTGAATAATGTGATCGGTTCGGTAATGGGCAGTTCGGAAATGCTGAAACTTAAAAATAATGTTAATGACAGCAGTCATGAGGCTCAGCTCTTAAATCAGGTGATCAAGCGCCTGGTGGAAGAGGTCTCAGTTCATAAAATACTCTGTGAAAACAAGGGCTATGAAACTCTTACCCGACGTGATGAATACACGGTTCGGGAAATATGTGATTCACTTGAAGGCTTATTTGAATCCCATCCCAGCAGCAGAGGTAAGATTTTCCATATAGACAGGCAAGGGACAAACCGGACCCTATTTACAAACAGTACACTCCTGCTGAGGGTTCTGACAAATATGCTGACCAATGCCTTTGAGGCATCAGCTCCCGGAGAGAAAGTATGTCTATCGACGGCGTTGAAAGATGACGGCATCAATTTTTCAGTATGGAACAGCCAGCATATCCCTGAGGAAGTAGCTCTTCGTGTCTTTCAGAGGAATTTCAGTACAAAATCTGAAACCGGCAGAGGACTGGGAACCTACGGTATGAAACTCTTTGGAGAAAAGATTCTGGGTGGCCGGGTCGAGTTCACAACGAAGAAAGACCAGGGGACCACCTTCAGTATTTATCTGCCTATCGAGGATAGATAGACAGACCTCTCTCGGTCTGTTCTTTCACTTCTAATATTACTGAACTTCCATTACTCTAATAATTGAATTACAATACAAAAATGAGTAATACAAAGAAACGTTCAAAAGCTGGACTTGTCGTCCTGATCATTCTCCTTATTATTATTGGAATCCCTGTAGCCATAGTGATGATGCTGCAGCCCGGCACTGCCCGATGGAATAGAATTACCGGCGAAAAGACGGTAGTCTCCAGCGAAGGGATTGAGATAAGCAGCACCAGTATAATATTTCATGAAGACTGGCTTGAGAAAAACATAGCCAAAGGTTTTCAGCTGTTTAATGAAGAGAGTACAGATTTCCAGATTGCAGGAAGTGATCTGACATTAGAAAAGAATGAGTTATCATTTCTTATTGGTGCCGCCCTGATTAACCCCCTCTCCTCCAAAGGGAAAACCATAAAAGCGGCAGTTGAAGCATCAATCTCAGCATCCCTCAGCGATACAAGAGAATTGAAACTGCAGCTTGAGTCAATAAAAATTGGACGCATGCCCATACCGGTCAAATTGCTGACAAAAATCCAGGCCGTCAAATCATCCCTGAATACGGAGAACCTTCTTAAGGGAAAAGAGGCTGAATTTGATCTTGAAACCATGAGTTTCACCGTAAACCTGGATGACATAATGAAAGACATCAGCCCTGGAAGCCACATCCAGAACTTTCAGTTTCTTGATGAAAAAATAAGTGTGTCCGTCAGCCTCAGCTCTGAACTCAATACAGAAATAAAAAAGCTGGCCTCAGAGTTAGAGGACATAATTCCTGACATACACAGTGCTATCATTGAAAAAATGCCATCCCCTAAAACAGGAAGCCTTGAACAGGCATCTATCATTTACCAGGAGCTGGCAGCACAGGATAAGAGAGAATCCAGAGCAACATTGAGTTATGTGGAAGGTGAAGTGAATGCCTCATCAAACGGAAATGATCGTCTCCTTAATTTCGGAGACATTCTCGATGAAGGAACCATCTTATCAACAGCAAAAAAATCCTATGCAGAGATTGTACTTCCCGGTTCATCCATACTGAAGATTATTGAAAATTCAGAAGTAATTATTCATTCTGCCGCTCAGGAAGGAATGATAGAAGAGAATAGAATTGAACTTGCCTCCGGTAAGATCAGAGCTGTGGTTGCCAGTCTTGATAGTGAGGATGATGAGTTCTCCGTACAGGCTGGTCTTACAACCATGGAAGTCCGGGGAACGGACTTCATTGTCAGCTATGATGGAGTCGTAGAACTCACAGTCCTTGAAGGTGCAGTGGCAATTGAAAACAAAGAATCCATGGCATTGGTCAAAGAGAACCAGACAGTATCGGCAAAAGAGAATAAAAAACCAGAACCTGAATCCCTTAGTGACAAGGCACGTGAAAAGCTGCTGAAACAGACTCAGATCTTCACAGACCCTGCAACTGTGGACAGCCTTCTTGGCTACAATTCGGCCCCTCCTCTACTGAAGCTTTTTACCATCTATGCTGATTTCTTTCTCTCTCTGACTCCTGAAGAACAGGAAGAACTGGAGCTGATAGTGAATGAATATATTGAAGAACATCCTGAACTCATGAGAGATCTCGTTCAATTTGCCGAAGAGCAGGGTTGGATGGAAGAGGAGATAGACTCTTAGGATTCTCCTCCTCAAAAAGAGGCTCAGTTAAAAAGAATATTATGAATATTCGGATTTATCATTTACAATGACATCTATGTCAAAGCTGTCAATGAAAACTAAACTGGGCTTCGGGGTTGGTGATCTCGGAGGAAACCTTTTCTTCACCTTTATCGGATTCTATCTACTCTATTTTCTAACCGATGTACTGGGACTCTCTGCAGCTCTTGCAGGGACAACTCTTATGATCGGAAAGATTTGGGATGCCGTTACCGACCCTGTCACAGGCTATGCTTCAGACAGAACCATCAGCCCCTGGGGAAGACGGCGCCCCTATATGGTTGTAGGATCAATCCTTTCCCTTATCAGCATGTACCTGCTTTTTTCCATGGACGGAGAAAGCAGTCAGACAAAACTCTTTGTTCTTGCAACTCTGTACTTCTGTCTTCTCAGTACTGCCTATACTCTGGTAAATATTCCCTATACGGCCCTCCTCCCGGAATTGAGCCGAAGTTATGATGACAGGACCCTTCTTACAGCGTATAGAATGAGCTTTGCCGTATTAGGAACCTTTGTCGGTGCCGGAGCAGTCATGCCTCTGCTGGGACTCTTTCCAGACCCCCAAAAAGGATGGAGTATTATTGCCTCCGCTCTGGGAGCAGTTATGATGGCTACAGCTCTCATAACTGTCTGGACAATCCGTGAACCCGTTCATAAAAAAGAGGATGTTCAGGGTAAGGGTTTTATAAAAACCTATGTGGAAGCACTGGGCATGAAGGTCTTCCTTCAGGCATTGATACCATGGACACTGTTTATTGCCGGAACCAGCATGATACAGGGAGCACTGGTCTACTACTTTAAATACATTTTCAACAATGAAGCTCTCTTTCAGTTGGCGCTCATAGGACTTCTTTCAACAAGCCTTATCTTCATTCCTCTCTGGGTAAAGCTTTCACATCGACTGGGAAAAAAGAACTGTTACAATATCGGAATGCTCATAGTGACAGCGGGAGTTCTCCTCTTCTCATACAGTGGAGGAAACTGGTCTGCATTAACAGCAATTCTTATCATAACAGCTACAGGCATCGGACTCTCCACTCACTATGTGATGCCCCATTCAATCCTTCCGGATGTAGTCGAATACGATTCTGTTCACAGCGGAGGTTTAAGAAGAGAAGGAGTATTTTCCAGTCTATGGACCTTCGGCAGTAAGATAGGACAGGCTATGGCTCTGGCACTAAACGGCTGGCTCCTCAGCATTTTTGACTATGTTCCCGATGCAGTACAGTCATCCAGGTCCATCCTTGGAATCAAACTGATATGCGGGCCCTTCCCGGCCCTCTTCTACATAGCCGGAATTCTGATTTTGATGAACTTCCCCATCAACAGAGAGTATTATGAAAATATGCTTAACCCGGAGCCCGAAGGGGCTTGAGGAAACTGAAACTAAAGAGCGCCCGCCTCAGCAAAGGATATATATCTCCCCGCTTCAGCCCCATTGCATTGGGGATAATGAACCTTAGCAGAGAAGCTTATATGAAAACGGGAGAAAAAATATCTGGAGTAAAACTATTCAATCCTGACCCCTTCTGCAGAGCCCTTAAAGACCAGCAGAAAGGGAAGAACAGGCTGATAATACTCTTCCGTCACTCCGAAAAGGCCGATGCACCGAGTCTGATGTATGCAGTGAATAAAACAGCTGAAATTGAGGGTCACAAGCTTGGCATTAAATTCCAGAAGAGACCCCATGCCCTCTTTCTCTATGGTAAGGATGTCCCCAACTGGGCCGGAGCACTGGCGGCCTGGATATTTCCAAGGCTGGGTCATATTCCGGTTATAAACAGAGGACTCTGCCGGGAATCTATCAATGATATCCGCAAGGCTCTGGAGGAGAACCGATTCCCCATGGCTTTAGCTCCGGAAGGACAGGTGACTTATCACTCTCATAAGACTGCAGAACTGGAGCCGGGAATTATTCATATGGCCGAATGGGCTTCTGAGCATGGATCTGTTCAGCTTCTTCCGGTAGCAATGGCTTATGACTATGGAGAAAGGAAAGAGAGCCTTATACAAAAGGTTCGGCTTCGCTGGATAAAAGAGACCGGCCTGACACTGCCTGAATTCGGTAGAAATCAGAATCCTTATGACCTCCTTATAGAGATGACAGAAAAAACTCTGACCCTCCTAGAAGAAAGTTTTCCACCATCCAGGGCAGAAGCTGATAATCTGGATATGAGGATAGCCACATTAAATGAAACCATTCTTAAAGAAGCAGAAAAGATTGCCAATATCAGGAGATCGGGATCAGTTCTGGATAGGATATTCAAGCTCCGTTACAAAGGAGTGGATGCCTGGTACCCTGAAAATAGCAATCCTGCAGTATATTCTCCATGGGATAAAAGCAGATCCGACTATAACAGTCTGAAGGCCGCACTCTATGTCCGCTGCTCTCAAATTGTTGATGTCCTTGAATATATCCATACTTCATACATTTCTGATACTCCCCTGAACAACAGGCATTGTGAGTATGCACTGAATATTATGGATGTGGTCAATCGCTTTAGAGGTGGTAATATCGGAACACGCTATACCCCTGAGATGCGTCGTGCCCTTCTTCTCCCTGGAGATCCAATTGATTTTAACTCTTTTGATAGGAATCAATCAAAAAAAGAACGTTTTAAATCAGTCAGCAGCCACATTGCAGAGAGACTGCAATATTTGTCTGAAACCATAGAAGATTATTTGATCTGAAAATTTCAAAAACCTTATGTATCCTTGATGCAGGAAGCCGGATATTCAGGTAGTATCAGTAACGATGAATACTCCCCTCAGCATATTACAGAGCCGCTTCGGCTACGACAGCTTCAGACCGAATCAGGCAGAGATCATTGAGGCTGTACTGGATGGTAAAGATGTATTTGCCTCCATGCCCACAGGTGGCGGTAAATCTATCTGTTATCAGGTACCTGCTCTATGCATGGAAGGGCTCACCCTTGTTGTCAGTCCCCTTATCGCCCTTATGAAAGATCAGGTGGATGCTGCTGTGGAGTCAGGAATTCCAGCGGCCTTTATAAACAGTACATTAAAGGCTAAAGAGGCAGCGGCTATCTATGCCAGGCTCTATGCCGGAGAACTCAAGCTTCTGTATATTTCCCCCGAGCGACTGGCTCTGGATGGATACATGGAGAAGCTGAAGGAACTCCCTATCCATTTTTTTGCTGTGGATGAGGCTCATTGTCTTTCCGAATGGGGTCATGACTTCCGCCCTGACTACCTTAGCCTGGCCCGTCTGAGGGATGCCTTTCCGGATATTCCCATTGCCGCATTCACCGCTACGGCTACGAAAAAAGTACAAGATGATATAGTCCGAATTCTCAAACTGAACTCACCGTTCCAGGTCCGTGCCTCCTTTAACAGGAAAGAACTCTTCTACCGGGTGGACCGGAAAGTAAAGGCTCTTCCCCAGATATACAGCTTTATCAAAGACCATGAGGGTCAGGCGGGAATCGTATACAGAACAAGTCGGAAGGATGTGGAAAAGACAGCAGCCCATCTCAGCGGGAAGGGGATCAAAGCCCTCCCCTACCACGCAGGCCTATCTCAGGCCCTTCGGGCAGAGAACCAGGAGAAGTTCAACAACGATGATGCCCAGGTAATTTGTGCCACAATCGCATTCGGCATGGGGTAGAAAGTTATGTAAAACATAAAAGACTGACCCTACAGCTTGATTCGGCACACGGTCAAAACATAGTCAGGTTTAGTTTTTATGATGATATAATACAGTGTTTAGATGTACTTTGGGATGGCCCTTCATCCCTATTTAATTGGAGACATGAGGTCATTGTTAAGTAATATTCAAACGAAGAAAGAAGCAAAAAAGATACTCAAATCTGTATTCGGTTACAGTTCATTCAGGGATAACCAGATAGATGTTATCACCGCCATTATGTCCGGGAAGGATGTTTTTACTTCCATGCCGACAGGTGGAGGAAAGAGTCTCTGTTATCAGATTCCCGGATTGATGTTTGATGGACTAACAGTCGTCATCAGTCCGCTTATCGCTTTAATGAAGGACCAGGTTGATGATGCCATTTCCAAAGGTATTCCAGCAGCTTTCCTCAACAGTACCCTGAAAAAGGATGACATATCCGAGATCTACTCTCGACTCTATAGAAATGAAATCAAGCTGTTGTACCTATCTCCTGAACGATTGGCTGTTGAAGGTTATATCGACAGATTGCATGAGCTCAAAGTAGCTTTCTTTGCCATCGATGAGGCTCATTGCCTTTCTGAATGGGGACATGATTTTCGACCTGACTATCTATTTTTATCCCAGATTCGAGACAACTTCCCTGATGTACCTATGGCTGCTTTTACAGCGACTGCGACCAACAAAGTACAGGATGATATTATCCGCTTGTTGAAGCTTAAAAAACCACTCACGGTTCGGGCATCTTTTGACCGTAAAGAACTTAATTACCAAGTCAGACCAAAGACAGAAGTTCTCTCCCAGATATCTGCATTCATCAAGAATCATCCAGAAGAATCAGGTATTGTATATCGTATTAGCAGGAAGGATGTAGAAAAAACAGCAGCCCATTTGAAAAAGCGTGGCATCAAAGCTCTCCACTATCATGCAGGTTTAAATAAAGAAGAAAGAACCAGGAATCAGGAACTATTCAACAATGATGAAGTGGATGTCATATGCGCAACTACTGCATTTGGAATGGGCATAAATAAGAACAACATCCGATACGTTGTCCATGGTGATCTACCCAAGAGCATGGAAGGCTATTACCAGGAGACGGGACGTGCTGGACGGGATGGCCTGGATTCTAACTGTGTTCTCTTTTTTGGAACTGGAGATATTGCGAAACAAAACTACTTCATTGACCAGATTGAAGACCCCCAAGAACAGGTTAAATGCAAAGAAAATCTTAACAGTCTTGTCCGTTTTTCAACCGTCAATGTATGTCGTAGAAAACAGATTCTGGAATACTTTGGAGAGGTTCATAATGGAGAATGTGGAAACTGTGATGTCTGTAATGATATCACTGAAAAAGTAGAAGCTACTGTGGACGCTCAAAAGGTTCTCTCTGCCATTGCTCGAACCAATCAGGGGTTTGGTATCAATCATATCATCGACATTGTCTGGGGAGCCGATACAGAGAAGATCCGTGCCAGAAACCATAATGAGCTAAAGACTTTTGGTGTAGGTAAAGACAAAAGCAAGAAATGGTGGCGTGGTATCATCAATGAGCTAATCGGGCAACAAGCAATTTTTCAGGATAGTGACCGATACAATGTTCTCTGTATGACAGAATTGGGACAGAACATCCTCTATGGCAGGGTTGATTTCTTCATTAGCGAAACCTCTGCTTCAAAAGAACCAGAAGGGCCTTCCAGAGACGACCTCTTGGACCGTGGAGGATTCAAGGATAGAGCTCTAATAAAGCTGCTGAAAGAGAAACGAACCGAGATTGCTCAAGAGAATCATATTCCTCCCTATATCATTTTTTCAGATAAGACGCTTAAAGATATGTCCCTCTTAAAGCCCAGAAACAATGATGAATTTCTACTTGTTTCAGGGGTTGGAGAGAAGAAAATGGAGGTTTATGGTCCTCTTTTCTTACCGGTTATCAATAAGTATCTTGAAGATAACTAACTTGCTTATTGGTAATACCGGTAGAACCAGTTATTATTTCTGTTTTAAGTAAACTGCTTGTTTGCGAAACCATGATCGTGGAGCCATTTTTCGATACTTGTTTACAATAAAATGGAAAGGACATCTCCCCAGTCTAGAAAATCCGGATGAAAGTTGCCACCCATTCCGGTTCAAAGTTGCCAGTGATTCCGGACGAAAGTTGCCACCCATTCCGGTTTAAAGTTGCCACTTTTTAAGCAATTTCCGGAATCATTTTTTTAA